>DAIRFT010000143.1:0-1537 GCA_036794885.1 Thermocrinis sp.
TAGGCGACATTGTGTCCCCCGGTCAAGTGCTGTGCATAATAGAAGCCCTAAAGGTAATGAACGAGATAGAAAGCGATGTTAAGGGCAAGGTGGTAAAGATCCTTGTGGAAAACGGAGAGACGGTAGAATACAACCAACCTCTCTTTTTAATAGACACAAACATTTGAAGAAGCTTTTACTCTACCGAAGAGGTGGGCTTGGGGATACGTTGCTCACTTTTCCACTCTTAGAGGTCTTCAAAGGGCAGGGCTTTCACACAACCACAGTAGGGAATACCGATTACTTTGAGATAGCCAAGGAAGTAGGTTGGGCGGATAGAGTTTTATCGGAAATGCCCAAGGAGGACTTTGACAAAAGGATAATAATCGGAACTGACGGAATAGACCCCTTTCCGAAGGAAAGGGTGTGGGTTTTGGAATACTATCTAAAGCTTTTAGGTCTTCCTTCTCACTATTCCCAAACACTGCCCCTTGATGCAGACCCAAACTCACCCTTTAAGGGAAAGGTGGTTTTGCATCCTTCCAGCGGTTCTCCAAAGAAAAACCCACCCATTAAGTTGTTTTTTGAGATTGAAAACTTTCTCACAGGGCTTGGCTACCAATGTGTGTATTTAGTCGGAGAGGCAGACCAGTGGCTAAAGGCATATGTAAAAAACTTTGTGGAGATGCATCAGCCTTTGCAAATCGCCAAAGCTTTGAAGTCCGCCTTGTTTTTTGTGGGTAACGATAGCGGACTTTCGCATCTTTCTGCTTACCTTGGCTTGCCAACCTTTATCTTCTATGGATCTACGGACCCAGTAGTATGGAAACCTATAGGAAAGAGTGTTTTTCAGATAAGTTTAAACCCAAGCTGTAGCCCATGCTTTCCAAACACTTGCCAAGAAAGGGTCTGTTTTGATGTTAAGGCACTTTTTGAGAGGTTTTTAAACTACTTTAGAGGCATGAGCCTGTAGGGCTTTAAAAAACCGCCCTCCAATAGACCTACTCCAAGGAACTCCTCATCCCAAAAGACTCTAACATACCCATAGTGCTTTACCTCTGCCCTTATCTTTGCACCATTTCTAAAAAGACAGGCTTCTTTTGCTCGCAAGCTAACCGCTGGCAAAAATCCCAGGGCTTCCCATATGGGAACTATTACGCCCCAGAGGTCTTCAAGGCTGTTTAGCCTCTCATAAGAGAGAGCCATATGGACGTTAAGGTCTCCTACCTTTGTCCTTCTCAGCTCCCACACATAGGCTCCGCATCCGAGGGCTAAACCTATCTCGTGTGCCAAGCTTCTTATGTAAGTTCCCCCAGAAACCTCAAATTCAAGGACCACCTGTGGAAGGTTGCATTCCAAAAGTTTAGCCCTATAAACCTCCACCTCCACAGGCTTTAGGGGTGCCTCCAAACCTTTTTTTGCCAACTCGTAAGCCCTAACTCCTCCTATTTTCTTTGCGGAATAGGGCGGGGGTTTTTGGAGAATTCTGCCGGTAAAATTGGGCAGAACTTTTACCACATCCTCGCAGGATATATTCACATCCCTTCTTTCTAAGATG
>DAIRFT010000144.1:0-1535 GCA_036794885.1 Thermocrinis sp.
AAAGAAAACAGCCAACAGCACAAAGGGGACCAATAAGAGTAGCGACAAAAAGACAACCACAAGAGCAAGCAGTAGCAAAATCCCAGCAAAAGCCAGGCAAAGAAACTTTCTCATGTCTGCACACCAATCGTACTTACGCTAAGGATGAATATAGCCACAAAGAAAAGCCTTTCAAGTTTTCCTTGGGTTAGAAACAAGGAGGCTGTTCTAAAAAATCCCTCATCGGGACGCCCCTCCAGCCTCTAAAGGGACTAACCTGTTCCTCACCCTATCCCACACCCCTTCTACCAACACAGGCTTCAGAGGGGACAAATCCCTTGGTAGAATTCGCCCAAGGATAGGGAAGAGGAGGGCTACCTTCAGAACTTGCCAAGCTACTTGAGAAACCTTTTTGGTCTCTCCCTGCTTGGGATTCCTTCCATTGGCTCCCTCACAGGAGCTTGGCTCGCTCTGAAGGCTTTGTATGAGATGAGTTAATAGTTCCTTTGCATTCTTTACTGTTTTAGCTTCACTTTCTAACGCATTCCTTTTGTATTGGTTGCCTTCCTTCTCTATAAGCTCCGTAAGTTCCTTTTCTCTCTCTTCATACTTCTTCAGGGCAAACTCTAAATATACTTTGTCTTTTAGCAATCTTTCATAATTCTCAGGCATGTCTTCCCTAAATCCCAATGCCCTTCTCCCTATCACATATGCTCCTGCAATATCCTTGTTTATGTTCAACTGCGGTGCATACTTTAGCATGCCTATGATTGATGTATAGGCGGGATGGACTTCTACTACTTCCACTCCTTTTAACATTGCTACCCTCTTTAGCTTTTGCAAGAACTTTTTGGCGTTCCAATGGTGAAGTCTTTTTCTTAACTCAGCTTTTCCATCCCCACGAGTTCCCTTTTTGAGTTTTTTAAGATTCTCTACTGCTATAGCTTTACCTTTCTCAATAGCTAAATCAACTATCTTGTGGGCTAATATCCACTCTTGGTGGTCTTTGCTGTTTTGGGAAAGTCCTATGAGGTGGTGTAGGTTGATTGTTTGATAGCTTACTAATTCTCCAGTTTTTGAGACTTTCGCTATGGCTAAGTGGATGGGTGATGCGTTAGTGTCTATGGCTATTACTCCGTTCTCTCTGGTGTATTTCACTTTAGGTGTTGGAATTTCAAAGGACACACTCCCATAAATTTCTCCTTCCTTTAGCTTTAACTCCACTGTATAGGCAAAGTAATTTTGAGTTTGCCAGCTTTCTAAAAGCATAGCCATAAAGGTAAGCCACTTGTCTTTACTATTGCTTGGTTCTCTTAACACTTTGGCATAGATGAACTCCCTGTTTCCTGCGGTAATTCTAAGGTGTAGCTGTCCTTTTAGGTCTTCAAATCTCGTTAGCCTGTTTCCTTTGTCTGCCTTTGACCCGATGCTTATAAGTGTTCCTTGTCTTAGTTCTCTCCACTGCTTTTTAAGTCTTTCTCTTACTTTTCCTGTAAGGTGATTTTTACAAAGTTTTTCAAAAAATCTTTTACCTCCAAAGACAACGATTTTATCCT
>DAIRFT010000020.1:0-9444 GCA_036794885.1 Thermocrinis sp.
GAAAAGGGTGCCATAAAGGGCATCATATCCACCGTAGATTTGGACCCAAATAGCTTGGTTCATAAGGCAAAAAGCTACGCGGACATTTCGGAGCTGGACCTGGTCCAAGAGGTTGCCACCAAGGAGATATACTACTGGAAGGAGGGAGACTGGGACCTAAGGAGGGGATACATACTTAAAGAAAACCAAAAGCCCCTCATTGCGGTGGTGGATTTTGGCGTCAAGAAGAACATACTCAGAAGGCTCACCCAAGAGGGGGCAAGGGTGGTGGTAATCCCACCAGAGAATGCCCAGAGGACCATAGAACAGATTAAACCTTCCGCCATCTTTCTTTCCAACGGACCGGGAGACCCCCAAAGGGTGGTGGAGGGCATAAGGCTGGTGTGCGCATACATGGAAAAACTGCCAATCATGGGCATATGCCTTGGGCACCAAATCATAGGCTTAGCCCTCGGCGGAAGGACCTACAAGCTGAGGTTTGGACATCACGGAGGGAACCATCCGGTAAAGGACCTGCGCACCGGGAGAATTCACATAACCGCCCAAAATCACAACTTTGCGGTGGAACCCGAAAGTCTCAAAGATGTGGAACTGACCCACATAAACCTTTTAGACCAAACACTGGAAGGCTTTAGACACAAGCATCTACCCATATACTGCGTCCAGTTTCACCCGGAGGCATCGCCGGGACCACACGATGCCTTTGATGTGTTCAAAGAGTTTATAAACCTTGCATGCCAAACACAGTAAAGAACACCAAAATCTACCTGTTGGTGTTTCTTATCTTCTTGGGTTTCTTGGTGGTGGTTGTAAGGTATGCCTACATCCAGCTCTTTGGAAGGACCGCATACATAGAAAGGGTTGTGGAGAAGTTTCCAAAGGCGGTGGTGGAAAGGGTGCCCGTCTACAGGGGAGCCATAAAGGATAGAAAGGGAGTGGAGCTTGCCATAAGCATGCCCACCTTCTCCATCTTTGCCTTTCCAAAGCACGTCCAAAACAAGGAAGAGTTAGCAAGAAGGCTTTCGGCAATCTTAGACCAAAGGGAGGAGGAAATACTAAAAAGGCTAAACACAGACCGCAAGTTTGTATGGTTGGCAAGGAACGTAGACAAAGAGCATATAAACTACGTGAGGGGCGTTATAAGGGATACGCAGAATCAAAACGCGGTGGGCGTCCAAGAGGATTACAAAAGGGTTTATCCACACGGTCATTTGGCGAGCAACCTTATAGGCTTTGTGGGTGCGGATGGTAGAGGTCTTGAGGGCATTGAGTATATGTTTGACCATAAGCTCTACTCAAAGGAGGCTAAAAAGGTCTTTTTGTATTCACCAAAGGGTGGAAGGCTCGTGCTCAACTTGGAGGAGGAAGAGAGGGACTACAAAACCCAAGACCTCCAGCTAACCATAGACTTTGGCGTTCAAGTGATACTGGAGGACCTAAAGGAGAGGATCGTAAAGGACTGGAACCCAAGGAGGATCGCCCTAATTGTTATAGACCTACAAACTGGGGACATTCTCGGTTTGGCAAACTATCCCCACTACGACCCCAATCACTACCAAAAGGCAAGACCGGAAAACAGGAGGAACTACGCCATAACGGACCCCTTTGAACCGGGCTCGGTGATTAAACCCTTTTTTATAGGGCAGGCTTTAGAGAAGGGATACATAAATTTCAACCACAGAGTGGATACAGAGGGAGGAAGGGCAGAGTTCTTTGGAAGGACCATAAGGGATGTGCATCCCTACAGAGTTCTGTCCTTAGACCAAGTGCTCATAAAGTCTTCCAACGTGGGAACTGCCAAAGTAGCCCGGTTTCTCTCAAAGAAGGATGTGGAGGAACTGTTTGAAAAAATACACTTTAAATCCACCTTTGGGGTGCTACCCGGAGAGGCAAAACCGAAGCTTCCAAACTTTGACTATCCCGCAAACATAATCTACGCCAGCATAGGACAGGGCTTGAGTGTGAACCTTTTGAACCTCTGCGTAGCCTTTGGCGGGCTTGCCACCAACCAAATAATCCAGCCCCGCATAGTCTATGAACCAAACCAACCACCCAAGGTACTAAGGGATAATCTCTTTTCCGATAAGGTCTTAGATTGGCTACATAAAAACCTCATAAGGGTGGTGGAAGAGGGAACCGCAACTCAAGCCAGGTCCCAATACTTTACCATAGCGGGCAAAACGGGCACCGCCCAGAAGTTTGACTTTAAAACGGGCAAATACTCTATGGAAAAGGTGGTTGCCTACTTTGTGGGGTACTTTCCTGCCACCAACCCCAAATACGTGGCGGGCATAATGGTGGATGAGCCAAAGGGTAGAGCCTTTGGTGGCACCGCCGCAGCACCATACTTTAAAGAACTCGTAGAAAGAGTAGCCTTTTATGAAATGCTAAAACCCGACAAGGCTAACAAGGCTATCTCGGAGAGAAGGCTCAAGGATTAGCCCATCCACCCTTGGCACTTGGAGGGGTTTTATTCCCGTTAGCTCCTCCACTATGATTGGGTTAGTTCTTTCTGAAACATCCTTTCCCTCAAAACCGTTCATAACTATTCCCAAGATGTTCAGCCCCATGCTTTTAGCGTAAAAGTAGCTAAGGTAGGTGTGGTTTATGGTGCCAAGCCCAGCCCGGGCTACCAGCAAGATGGGAAGTCCCCAGTCTAAAGCCAAGTGGGCGTAGTTGTAATCCCTCTTTATGGGCACCGCAATGCCACCCGCCCCTTCCACCACCAAAAACTCATACCTTTCCAAAAGCCTAAGGTAATGCTCCTTTAATTCCGCAAGGGAAAAATCCCTCTTCTCCTCCAAGATGCCCGCATAAGGGGAAAGGGGCAGAGAGTATCTGACTGGCACCGCCTCCTCCAAATCCTGCCCCGTAATACTGCATAGCAAGGCACCATCTTGGGGCACATCCTTCACGTCGGTCTCTATGGGCTTTAGGTAGCCTACCCTTACTCCCCTTTCTTTTAGGGCATAAACCAAGTTGTAGGAGATAAAGGTCTTTCCTACGCCCGTGTCTGTGGCGGTGATTAAAACAGACCTCATTGCATAAGGTAATACAGCATCAAGGGAGAATCCACACCAAAGCCCGCACCAAGGCGGTTTTCAAGGAGCCTTCTAAGAAATCCCTTTGGCTCCTCCACATAAAAGACCCTTGGCTTTTCTGCCTTAGAGAGCTCCTTTGCCTTCTCTATGGCATCTTGGAGCCCACCCAAACCATCCACCAGCTTGAGCCTTTGGGCATCCTCTCCCGTAAACACCCTGCCGTCCGCTATCTCTCTGAGCTTGTTGGGGTCTGCCTCTTTTCTGTGCTTTAGTATGGCGTTCAAAAACTGCTCGTATGCCTTGTCTATGAGTTCCTGAAGGTATCTTTTTTCCTCTTCTGTGAGCTCCCTCGTGGGAGAGAGGGTATCCTTGAACTTTCCGGTCTTTATGGAGGTGGTTTTTATGCCAAGCTTTTCCAATAGCTCCTTTAGGTTTGTATGCTGTATGATGACCCCTATGCTACCGGTTATGGTCCCCGGGTTTGCGTATATGTAGTCCCCCGCCATAGCCAGATAAAAACACCCAGACGCACACACATTGCCCATAGACACCACCACCGGCTTTTTGGATTCTTTGAACCGCTCCAGAGCCCTGTATATCTCTTGGGATGCACCCACCGAGCCCCCCGGACTTTCCGCCCTAACCACCAAAGCCCGCACGCTTTTGTCCTCTTTTAGGCTTTCTATCTTCCTAACGATGGGCTCCGAATTGACCAGAACTCCATCTATTCTCAAAACCGCCACCCGGTCTCCCACCGGGAGCCTTGCCAACAAACTTCCCAAAAACCCAAGCACAAAGAGTATTATAAACAGAATAAAAACCCGCCTTATCCACTTCATGGCTTTAATTATATCAATCTTCCAAACAAACAAAGCCCACTGCAAAATTGCAAAAAAGGGCGCAAGCATCAAAAACCCACAAAAACACAACTTTCAAACACCCAACTGCAAGTTTGCATCTAAAAAAACCTCTTGACAAACTTTTTTCCTTATGCTATCATTAAAACCATCCAAAAAACCAAAACCTTTAAAGGAGGTTATTAGCATGAGGAAGAGCCTTTTAGCCATGGCAGCACTAATGGGTGTTGCTACTTTGCCAGCCCACGCCTGGAGAGTAAAGATTGACAAGGATACCTTTGCAGACATCGGCTTCTCCACCCAAGTATTCGGAAGAAACGAGGGCAGGAGGACAACTGCACCCACAGACCACAACGCCACGAACTTTTCTCTTGGCTTGACTAACATCACCGCAAGCGGGCAAGTGAACAAGCTGGTGTATTTCAGCATCAACGCAGAATCCAACGCTTTTAGGGGAAACTTCATAACCAGGGATGCCTTCATCGGAATGAGGTTTGCGGACGAGTTTAGGGTCCAAGCGGGTGCGATGAGGGTTCCCTTCTCTAGGATAGCCCTAACATCCTCTTACGTCTTCCTTATCCCAACCCAGGGACTTGGTGATGTGTTTAGGGGACTGCCAATAAACCCCATAGACGCACGAGGTGTGCTTGGTGACGGTAGCAGGGACGCAGGAATAGTCGTTTGGGGTAATGTGGCAGATGGTCTGCTAAAGTACTACTTGGGTGTTTCTGACGGTAGGTTTGATAGGAGAGGTGGCTTCTTTACTTTCGCAGGCAACAACCACACCAAAGACTCCCTTGCCTACACCATAAGGCTTCAAATTACCCCCACCATGCTTGGCTTTAAGCCAGAAACTGGATACAGCCTTTCGGACACCTACCTTGGCAGGCAGAATGTTCATAACGTCGGCATAGGTTATAGGGTAGTGAAGGCAGAAACGACTGGTCGTCCGAATAACTACTCAAGGGATGCTAAGATGCTGACTGTGGATGTGATTTACGAACAAAAGTTTGGAGAACTAGTTCCTAACTTCCAAGTGGGATACATAGACGCAAAGGATGTGCCTTATCAAGTTGATGGAAATAACGTACGCTTTGGCAAAGCAACCCAAATTTATGCCCAAGGACAGCTTCTGTATGACCAAATGGTGGGCTTTGGAAAGCCAGCCTTGGCAATAAGATTTGAGCAAAACAAGAATAAAGACTTACTCCAGTTAGATACTAACACTCCTGGAGCAGCACCTGCTCCAGTCCCAGGCGCAGGCGAACCCAAGAACACAAGGGTTGGCGTCTTTGCCAACTACTACATCAAGGGTCAAGATGCAAAAGTATCCTTTGGCGTGGACTCTGTGAACAGAAACACCGCCTCAAAGGGTGGACCTGGTGGAAACGGAAGGAACTTCACCGACTTCACCCTCTACCTCCAAACCAGGTTCTAAGTGTTAGAAATTGCACCGCCCCGCCCTCTGGCGGGGTTTTTTTATTTTTGGCATGAGAAAGGCTTTTACCCTAATAGAGCTTTTGGTGGTTATTGTGATTTTGGGCATTCTTACCGCCATCGTGGTCCCAAGGATCACGGGGAGGGTTGATCAGGCAAAGATAGAGGCAACAAAGGTTCAGATGAAGGCTATAAAGGATGCCTTGGAGCAATACAAGCTTGACAATGGCTTTTATCCTACTACCGAGCAGGGCTTAAAAGCTTTGGTGGAAAAGCCAAACACTCCGCCGGTGCCAACCAGGTGGAGACAGTATTTGGACAAAGTGCCAAAGGATGCGTGGGATCAAGATTTTATTTATGTTTCTCCGGGGGTGAATAAGCCCTTTGAGCTGAGGTCTATGGGTCCAGACAGAAAGGAAGGCACAGAAGATGACTTAGATGTTTGGAACTTGTAAGGGCTTTACCCTCATAGAAGTTTTAATTACCCTTTCTGTTTTGGTGATCACCTTTAGCGTTCTCTTTGAGCTTTTGCTTTCTGCACGCAAGGATTACGAGCTTGCCAAGAGCCTTTTCCAAGATATGAGTGTTCTGAACAACAAAATTTTGGAAAACAGGTTGGAGGGTGTGCAGGTTAGGGAAAGGGAGTTAGGGGACTATCTGGGCATCAAAGAGGTGGAGCTCTCTTATGGCTCTGCGGTGATATACCTTTTCAAAAAATGAAAGGGGCGTTTACCCTTCTTGAGTTAATCATAGTCATAACCTTGCTTGGGCTTGTCTTTGGGCTTTTTTCTTATGTTTTTAAATCCAGCGTGGAATCTTCGGTGTTTCTTGCGGGGGATAGCCAAAGGCTAAAGGAGGAAGCCCTTTTGGTTTGGAATATTCAAAGAAAGGTCATTTCCGCGAAGGACGCCTACATGGAAAGGGATAAGCTATTTTTACACACCTACGCCGGGGATTACTACCAGGGCTTGGTAAAGTGTGCCTTTATTTACAAGGATGGTGTGCTTTACTATTACGAGTTTCCCTATCCTTACGGGGATATAAAGTTCTACGAGGATGATCGGCTTATAAAGTTGGGAAAGTTTGAGGAACTTTCCTTCTCTGCGGTGAAGGGTGGTAAGACTGAGGAGACCTATAGGGGACTGCCAGACCTTTATCGTATAAACATAGATGGCAGGGAATATCTTATAAAGCCATGAGTAGGGTAAAGCTATACAGGGGCATAGACCAGTTTGGAAATATCAGAAGTGGCAAGATTGAGGTGCCGGAGGGAGTGTCTGCCTACGAGCTTTTAGTTTCTCAGGGCATAAAGCCCATAAAGATAGAGGATGTTTCCGAAAGTATCTGGAGTAGGGAACTTTTTAAAAGAAAGCCCTCCCAAGAGGATGTTGCCTTTTTGCTAACGCAGATCTCTATGCTACTCTCTTCCGGGCTAAACTTACCAAAAGCCTTAGAGACTGCCATCCAGCAGGCGGAGGATAAAAGAATCCAGCAGGCTTTACTTTCTGTAAAGGAAGCAATAGAGAAGGGAGAACCTTTGCATACTGCCTTTGGTAGGGCGGACATCTTCCCGGAGTTCTTTTTGGAGATGCTAAAGACCGCGGAAAGGGGCGAAAACTTAGAAAAGGTCTTTGAAATTGCGGGGGAATTTCTCAGCAGGATGGCACAGGTGAGGGCGAAGGTTCTATCTTCTCTAACTTACCCTGCCTTTGTGATCTTCTTTAGCCTTCTTTCGGTGTTTGCGGTGGTTAAGTTTGTGATCCCAAAAGTTGCTGGCGTGCTGGCTGGTTTGGGAAAGGATTTGCCCTTGATAACAAAGGTCCTTCTCTTTTTCTCCAAGCTGATGGGTTATGCCCTTTATCTTTTCCCTCTGTTTATCCTGCTTTTTGTCTTTAAAGGAAGGCTCATAAGCAGGGAAAACATAGACAAGTACTACCTTAAGCTTCCCATCTTTGGCAGGGTTTCCTTTTACTTTCAGCTTTCAAGGTTTGCGGGCAGTTTACGGATGTCCTTGCTCTCTGGCATTCCCCTCGTTAGGGCGGTGTCTTTGGCGATAGATACCATAACCAATCATTACATAAAGGGCAGGCTAAAAGAGGTGCCCAAAGAGATTGCCAAGGGCAAAAGCTTGGCGGAGGTTCTCAAGGCTACCGGCGTATTTCCTTCCCTCTTTGTGGGTCTTTTGGCAACCGGTGAAAGGAGCGGAGAGTTAGAAAGGACCCTGGAACTTTTAGAAAAACTCTACGACCAGCAAGCTATGAGAAAGATAAACCTCTGGATGAGGTTGGCGGAGCCCATTGCCATGCTGATAATAGGCATCTTGGTTGCCTTTGTGGTCCTAAGCGTTGTGCTACCCCTTACAGAGATCTCCAGCGGGGTTAAAAGGTAGTTCAAACACCTTCGCAGTTTTTTAAAATAAATTCCTATGACCATTGGTGAATTCCTAAAGGAAAACAAGCTGTCTATGGGAGATAACTTTAAGTTCTTGTTGGAAAGGCTTGGCATCTACCAAGAGGAGTTTGTAAAGAAGGTAGAGTCTGCGGTGGGTGAAACCGCCAAAATGTCCAAGTCTAAGGCAAACACCGTAGACCCAGAGGACATGGTCAATAGCTACGGGGCAGACACGGTTAGGCTCTACATACTCTTTGCGGGACCTGTAGAAAAGGACTTTGAATGGACAGAGGAAGGTCTGCAGGGTGCCCACAGATTTCTAAAGAGGCTCTGGGGCTTTTTCCATGAAAACCTTGAAAGGCTGAGGGACCTTCAATACACAAGGGAGGAGCTCTCAAGGGTGGAAGGCAGTGCAAGGAATGTGCGAAAGAAAGCCCACCAAACCCTAAAAAAGTATTTGCAGGACATGGAAGAACTCTCCTTCACCACCGCCATTGCGGGCATAATGGAGCTTTTGAACACCCTTCAGGATTTTAAACCGGAAACCCAAGCAGACTACAAAGTTCTGAAGGAAGCCCTTGAACTAATTCTTTTTATGCTTTATCCAATTACTCCCCACATCTGCGAGGAGCTGTGGAACAGGCTGGGCAACCAAGGACCTATGGTCTTTTACACCTTCCCACAGCCAGACCCAGAGGCACTAAAAGAAGAAGAGGTGGAGATAGCGGTGCAGGTCAATGGAAAGCTGAGGGCGGTAGTCAAGGTCCCCGTAGACGCCCAAGAGGATACTGTAAAGTCCATAGTCTTAGCCCAAGAGAGAGTTGCAAAGGCGTTGGAAAACAAAAAGCTCCAAAAGGTCGTGTATGTAAAAAATAAGCTTATAAACCTGGTGGTTAGGGATGGATGAAATCTTGGCTTGGCTTTTGTTCTTTGGAAGGCTCCTTCTGGTGATGCTTTTGGTGGGTTTGCCGTTACTTTTGATTATAATCTTTCTGGCGAACGCCATCTATAAAAGGCTTTCGCCCAAGCTTGAAGAGTGGGAGAGGAAAAGGGATCAGGCTAAGAAGTAGCCTATGATGAAAATCATACCTTTTACGCTTGACAGCCTTTCAATCCATGCTAATTTTTTTATAATCCAAAAGTAAGGAGGTAAAGATGGAGGTACTCCCAGGACCAGCTGGTTATATACCTACGCCCCCAGCCTTTGAGGGTGTAGAACTGCCACCCCCGGGCAAAGCACTCCTCTATGGCAAGATAGTGGATGAAGAGGTAGCAATGAGAGAGGCGGCCAAAGCCCTGCTCACCCGTAAAAATCCTACCATATTTCCCGGTCCTCTCGTCCTGTGGGGATGGAACGCCAGCGCCATGGAAAAGGCAAAGGCAGTGCTGGAGCTTGCCATGGAAATACCCAACTGCAGGATCATACCCATGCCCGACTACAGACCCAAGTATCCCAAAATAGACCCAGAGGCGGAGATAAACCCAAACCACCCTAACCTGACCATCCTTCACAACAAGATAGAAGCCTGCATATTTGTGGGTGTTCATTGCCATTATGCCAATTTATCTTTGAGAATGATCAGGGCAGGAACCAACTGCTTTACCATAGCATTGTGCGCGGAGATGGGACACGAGGATGCCATGGTGTCCCTTAGGGATGTGCATGCGGAGGAGATAAGAAGGTTTAAAGATGTTCTCGTGCAAGTCAGAGAAGAGCT
>DAIRFT010000145.1:0-1485 GCA_036794885.1 Thermocrinis sp.
AGTTGGAGGTCAGAGATTTTTGGAGGTCTGCCTGCCCTTTTCTTTTCCTGATCAACTCCAAGGTAGAAAGTTAGGGACTTTAAGACCATTTGGTATAAACTATAGAGGTGATTTTTCATGTTATTACCTCCTTGGTGGGGTTTGGGGTTATTATAAGCCCTCTCCCTGCCAAAGCTTTTTTCTTAAGGGATTTCCAGCTTTTCTGAATTTCTCACTCGACGTATTTGGGCTTATAATTATAAACTTATAAAGGAGGTCAAAAAAATGCTTTTGAACTTGGAAGTGAGGACCCAGCTAAGGGGGATGTTTGAAAAGGAGCTTGAAAACCCTGTTAGCCTGAAGCTTTTCAGTCAAGCCATAGGTTGTGAGACCTGTCCTACTGCGGAGGAACTTCTTAAGGAAGTGGAAGAGGTATCCCAAGGCAAAGTAAAGCTTGAAATATACTCACCGTTGATAGACAAGGATAAGGCATCTGCCTATGGCATTGAGAGGGTGCCTACCATTGTCATAGAGGGGGAAAAGGATTATGGCATAAGGTATGTGGGACTTCCTGCGGGGCTTGAGTTTTCAACCCTCATAAACGGCATCATTCAGGTTTCAAAGAGAAAGCCCAGGCTCAGCGAAAAAACCCTGGAGCTTCTCCAGTCCATAGACATACCCATGGAAATTTTGGTCTTTGTGACCACATCCTGTGGCTACTGTCCCTCTGCTGCGCTTATGGCTATGAACTTTGCCATGGCAAACGACTACATAAGTGCAGTGATCATAGACGCCACCGAGAACATGGACCTGGCGGAGGTCTATCAGGTGGTTGGTGTGCCAAAGATCGTTATAAACAGAGGTGTGGCAGAGTTTGTGGGAGCTCAACCGGAAAACGCCTTCCTGGGATACTTGGTTAGTGCCTACGAGAAGGTCAAGAGGGAATTAAAATAGTGTAGAGGAGGTTTGCCATGCAATTCTTTTTAGATACAGGAAATGTGGATGAAATAAGGCAGGCTTTAGAATGGGGCATACTGGATGGCGTCACCACCAACCCAACCCTCATAGCCAAGACAGGAAGACCCTTTTTGGAGGTGGCAAAGGAAATACTGCATTTGGTGGATGGTCCAGTTAGCTTGGAGACGGTATCAAGGGATGCTAAAGGTATGGTGGAAGAAGGAAGAAAACTGGCGGAGCTTGGTGATAATGTGGTGGTGAAAATTCCCATGACACCGGAAGGTATGATAGCGGTTCAGGAGCTTGAATCGGAGGGAATTCCCACCAATGTTACCTTGGTCTTTTCTCCCACTCAGGCACTTATTGCCGCAAAGGCGGGAGCCACCTTTGTATCTCCCTTCATAGGCAGGTTGGATGATGTTTCCAGCGATGGTATGAAGCTCATAAGGGATGTAAAGACCATATACGACAAATATGATTATGACACTCAGATAATAGTGGCAAGCGTAAGACATCCCATGCATGTGTTGGAGGCGGCGCTCATAGGGG
>DAIRFT010000146.1:0-1479 GCA_036794885.1 Thermocrinis sp.
ATATAGTGAACCCCAAGCACATAGAGGTGCAAGTCCTTGCAGACAGATATGGCAATGTTATAGCCTTGGGCGAGAGGGAGTGTTCCATACAGAGGAGATATCAAAAACTGGTGGAGGAGGCACCCAGCGCCAGCCTCTCAGAAGAACAGAGAAATCTTTTAGAAGAGCTTGCCATAGCCTTCTGCAAGGAGATCAACTACGTGGGTGCTGGCACCGTGGAATTTTTGATGGACCAGGAGGGCAACTTTTACTTTATGGAAGTGAACGGGAGAATACAGGTGGAACATCCCGTCACAGAAATGATCACGGGCGTAGATATAGTGCGGGAACAAATAAAGGTGGCAAGCGGTGAAAAGCTCAGCATAAAAAAGGTGGAAAGGAGGGGCTACGCTATAGAGTTTAGGATCAACGCAGAGGACCCAAACACCTTTTTACCTTCTCCGGGCAGGGTGGATCGGCTTTTTCTCCCGGGTGGATTGGGTATCAGAGTAGATACCCACATTTACTGCGGATACAAGATCCCTCCCTTTTATGATTCACTCATTGCCAAGCTTATAGTTTGGGGCAAAAGTAGGGAGGAAGCCATAGACCGAGCCAAAAGGGCCTTGGAGGAGTTTATCATAGAGGGAGAAGGTCTGAAGACCAACATAGATTTTCACAAAAGGCTTCTCAGCACCAGGGAGTTTAAAATGGCAAAGCATCATGTGAAGTTTTTGGAGGAGATGATGTTGTGAAGGTCTGCTTGGTGGCAGGTTCTGGCAGTCTTCCCGCTGCTTTTGTAAAAAAAGCCAAAGAGTTGGGAGATGAGGTCTTTGTGGTAGGTGTGAAAGGCATTACATCCATAGAAGCAAACGCCTATTTACCCCTTGGAAAGGTGGGCACATTGGTAAAGCTCTTAGAAAAGCACAACATAAACAAGGTTGTCCTGCTTGGAAAGTTCGAACACAAACTGCTCTTTTCCCATCTTTTGACCTTAGATAGCTTAGCGTTAAAAATTCTCAAAAGGGCAAAGGACAGGCGGGCTCAGAGTTTAGTGAGGGCACTGATGGATGAATTGGAAGAGATGGGCTTTGAATTCATAGACCCAAAGCCCTATTTGGAGGAGCTTTTGGCGGGTAAGGGCGCGTTGAACAGACTTGAACCGTCAAGCCAAGCCATGGATGATGGACTCTTTGGCTTTCCCATAGCAAAAGAGATTGCCCAGTTGGATGTGGGGCAGACCATCGTAGTAAAGGAAGGAACAGTGGTAAGCGTGGAGGCAATGGAGGGCACCCAGGAGGCAATCTACAGGGCTGGCAAGTTGGCGGGCAAGGGCTGTAGGGTTATAAAGGTAGCAAGAAAAAGCCAAGACTTTAGGATAGACGTTCCCACCGTGGGCTTGGATACCTTAGAAGCCCTAAGGCAGATAAAGGCAGACGCCCTCTTTTTGGAGGCGGGCAAAGTCTATATTGTGGATAAGGATAAATTTTTAAAGCTTGC
>DAIRFT010000021.1:0-1271 GCA_036794885.1 Thermocrinis sp.
GGACCACACATAGAGCAGAATTTGGCGGTTTTGTAGCCCTCTTGGGGGAGGGTTTCGTCGTGGTATGCCCTGGCGGTCTCTGGGTCTAAGGCAAGTTCAAACTGCCTGTTCCAGTCAAAGGCAAAGCGGGCTTTGGACATCTCCAGGTCCCACTCTCTGGCACCGGGGAAATGCTTGGCTACATCTGCTGCATGGGCGGCGATCTTGTAAGCAATAACTCCCTGCTTTACGTCCTCCACATTGGGAAGTCCCAAGTGCTCCTTGGGTGTTACATAGCAGAGCATTGCAGCACCGTGATAACCCGCCAATGCGGCACCTATGGCAGATGCAATATGGTCATACCCGGGAGCCACATCTATCACAAGGGGTCCAAGCACATAGAAGGGTGCCTCGTGGCAGAGCTTTTGCTGGATCTTCATGTTGAACTCTATCTGGTCCAAGGGCACATGCCCGGGTCCTTCCACCATCACCTGAACATCGTGCTTCCATGCCCTTTCTGTTAGCTCACCAAGGACCTTTAGCTCCGCAAGCTGGGCTTGGTCGCTGGCGTCCGCGATAGCTCCAGGTCTGAGGGCATCTCCCAAGGAGAAGGAAACATCATACTTTTTCAATATTTCACATATCTCATCAAAGTGCTCATACAGAGGATTTTGCTTTCCGTGTTCCACCATCCACTGAGCCATTATGGCACCGCCACGGGACACTATACCCATAGCCCTGTGTTGGACCATGGGTAAAAACTCCCTGAGGATGCCCGCATGAATGGTCATGTAAGAGACGCCCTGCTGGGCTTGTTCCTCTATAACTTCAAGGATCAGGTCCACGGTCATGTTTTTGACCTGTCCCTTTGCCCTCTTGAGGGCTTCGTATATGGGCACAGTTCCTACGGGCACCGTGCTCTCTTTTATGATGGCTTCGCGGGTTTCCCTTATGGCGTCCCCAGTGGATAAGTCCATAACCGTGTCCGCACCGTATTTGATGGCTACCCTCAGCTTTTCCAACTCGGTGGGTATGTCAGAAGCCAAGCCCGAGTTTCCTATGTTGGCGTTGACCTTTACCCTTGAGTTTATGCCTATGCACATGGGCTCAAGGTGAAGATGGTTTATGTTGGCGGGAATGATCATCCTACCTCTTGCTACCTCCTGCCTGACAAACTCTGGATGCAATCCTTCCCTCTTTGCCACATACCGCATTTCTTCCGTTATTATGCCCTGACGGGCAAGATGCATCTGGCTCTTGTTTTTGAACTTCTTCCTGCCTTCTATCCACTC
>DAIRFT010000021.1:1371-9309 GCA_036794885.1 Thermocrinis sp.
AAAACATCAAAGGCAGACAGTCCCTCCATAACCTCCCCCTCTACATCGCTAACCAAGTGCATCACATGAGAATACCTCTCCACCCTCATAAAGTCTGCTACCTTGACTGTGCCGAGCTTACAAACCCTTCCTAAGTCGTTCCTGCCCAGGTCTACAAGCATCAGGTGTTCCGCCCTCTCCTTTTCATCCGCCAAAAGCTCCTGTTCCAATGCCCTGTCTTCCTCTTCTGTATTACCCCTCCTCCTCGTTCCTGCGATGGGTCTTGTTAAAACCTTTCCTTCCTCCAACCGCACCAAAACCTCCGGAGAGGAACCCACCACCTGAAAATTCCCAAAATCCAGATAGAACATATAAGGAGAAGGGTTTAAAAACCTCAGCACCCTGTATATGTCCTCCGCGTTGCCTTTAAAAGCCCTGCTGAACCTCTGAGAAAGCACCACCTGAATAACATCCCCTTGGGCTATGTACTCCTTAGCCTTCAAGACCGCCTCTTCAAAACCCTCTTTGGTGAAGTTAGACCTCCAAAGGGAAAGCTCTGGTTCTTTGTCCTGGTAATTTTTAGGATACACGCAACCCTCATAGACCCTTTTTAAAGCCTTCTGCAAAGTTTCCTTTGCCCTTTGGTATTCCTTTTCAGCATCTTCCTTTGGAAAGATGGGAACCACCACTTTGACCTTTCCGCTCAGGTTGTCGTGGATGAGCACCAGCTCCGTTAGGAAAAAGAACATGTCCGGGAGGTTTATTACATCCTTTTTACTTATCGGCACGGGCTCAAAGAACCTGATCACATCGTAGGCAACATATCCTACCAAACCTCCCCAAAACCTTGGCAGTCTTGTATCTCTGTATGCCCTCAGCCCCTCTAAAAATTTCTTTGGTGCTTCAAAGGGATCACCCTCTTGATCTTTGAAGCTAAAGGACAGACCCGACCCCAGTGCAACAAAAGAGAACCTTCCCCACTTTATGCCACCCTCTGCGCTCTCAAGAAGTGCCCTGTATTTTCCCCAGTCCCCTAACTTTAAAAACAAACTTAAGGGTGTGTCCGTGTCCGCCAAAACCTCCACAAAAAGAGGAATAACATCAAACTCTTTTGAGAGACTTTTTACCTCTTCTAAGCTTAGGCTCAGCTCCACCGAAACTGCCTCAAAAACCTAAGGTCGTTCTCATAAAAGAGCTTTATGTTATCTATGCCAAAGTATAGCATGCATAGCCTTTCTACCCCCATCCCAAAGGCGAAACCCTGATATAGCTCGGTGTCTATATGGCAGTTTTCAAGGACCTTTTGATGAACCATACCACAACCCATAACCTCCAGCCAACCGGTGCCCTTGCAGACCCTGCAACCCTCACCTCCACAAACCAAACAGCCTATATCCACCTCCGCAGAGGGCTCCGTAAAGGGAAAGTAGGAAGCCCTGAACCTAACGGGCACATCCTTTTCAAAGAATTCCTTCAAAAAGACCTCTATGGTATGCTTCATGTGTTTGAAGCTTACCCCTTCATCCACCACCAAACCTTCCACTTGGTGGAAGACGGGCGAATGGGTTGGGTCGTCATCCCTCCTATAAACCCTGCCCGGTGCGATCATATAGATGGGTGGCTTTTGGGAGAGCATAACCCTTATCTGAACGGGAGAGGTGTGCGTCCTCAAGAGATAACCTTCTTTGTTTACATAAAAGGTATCTTGCATATCTCGGGCAGGATGGTCCTTTGGAATGTTCAAAAGGTCAAAGTTGTAGCTTTCTAGCTCTACCTCTGGTCCTTCTTCCACCGAAAAACCCATACTCAAAAAGATGCTTTCTATCCTTTCCAAGGTTTGAGTTATGGGATGCAGGGCGCCCACCCGCTTAGGAAGGCTAACCGTTAGCTCTTCCCATGCGGTCGCAAGCTCCCTCTCCAACTCAAGATTTTTTAGCCTCTCTTGGGCTTCTTCCAGCAGGTTTTCCACAAACTCCTTAATTTGGTTTAACCTTGAGCCGTATTCTCTCCTCTGCTCGGGTGGGATGTTAGCAATATCCTTTATGGCTAAGGTGATAAGACCCTTTTTGCCCAGATATTTGGCTTTTACCTGCTGAAGTTCTTCCGTAGATTGAACTTTACTTATGTCCTCTTGGGCTTGCCTTTGGAGGTCCTCTAAGTTCATCCTACAGCCAGGGCTTGCTTAGCCATCTCCACCACTTTGGCAAAACCTTCTGGGTCTCTAACTGCCATCTCTGCCAACATCTTCCTGTTTAGGTTTATACCAGCCTTTTTTAACCCGTTCATGAACCTGCTGTAGGAGAGCCCGTAGGGTCGGACCCCTGCGTTGATCCTTGCGATCCAGAGCCTTCTAAACTCTCTCTTTCTCTGCCTTCTATCTCTGTATTGATACTGCAGAGCCCTAAAGACATACTCTTTTGCCCTTCTGTAGCTGGTGTGCTTTTTACCCCTAAAGCCCTTGGCAAGCTTTAAGATCTTCTTCTTAAACTTTTTGGAAGAAGGACCCTTTACTCTCATTGCGTTCCTCCTGAAACTTAAGGGAAATATTGTAGCATAAAAAATTATAAGCCAGTCCTCTAATCCTAAATGGGTGTTGCTTTTTATTCTTTGTCCCTCAGAATTCTCAAGCTTTCCCTCTCCAAAAATACCCCTTCCCTTATTTTTAAAAGTTTGTGATTTCTGCCCGTGTCTTCAAAGAGGGTCTCCTCGGAGGTTAGCTCCTCCTTTAACTTATCCGCCAAGTTAAGGATCTCCTGTGGCACCTCTCCCACCCCTTCCAAGGGCAGAACTTTCCTAAAGGACTCCTCCAAAAGCCCTGCCACATCCCAAAAGTCCGGTAGTTTGCCCGTTTCCCTCTCCACCCAGCTTATGTTCTCGTCCAAAAGGCTCTTTAAAAGTTCTTTGTCTGGCACCTTTAAAAGCTCCGCCATAAGCTGTGTGTCAAACCTTAAAAGAATGTTTCCCACAAACACAAAGGCTTTGCCTATGTCTCCTGCCCCCTGTCCGCTGATCTTTCTTTTGGTGCCTTTGGTGATTATATCGTTTATAGGTCTGTATTCCACCTCTATGCCCAGCTGTCTGTAGGTTTCCATCACCGGTTGGGAGAACTTTTTGTAAGCATCTTCCACCTTGAAGGGTGCAAGGCTTTTGGGAACCACCAACTGATAAAAAACTTGCCCCCTTGATAAAAGCACAGTTCCACCACCCACCTCCCTTCTTATGATGGGAATGTTTAGGGCTTTAGCCCTTTCTAAATCTACCACCTGTTGCAAGTTGTCAAAGTAGCCCAAGCTTAAGTAAGTATCATCGGGCTCCACAAGTATTAAGCCATAGAGCCCAGCACGGGCAAAGGCATGAAAGAGGGTGGTTGAACGTAAGTTTCCCAATCTGCCAAGCTTATAAACCTTCACGGGCTATATTTTATTAATATGGAGAAAAAATACGGTGAGTTAGCAATTGAACAGGCACAGTTGGAAGCTTGGGAGAATCCCTCCAAGGAGAGGGACTATCTTATAGAGATCACGTTTCCGGAGTTCTCTTGCCTTTGCCCCCGCTCTGGCTACCCAGATTATGCCACCATAAAGATAAGGTATATTCCAGACCAGTATATAGTGGAGCTGAGGTCTTTGAAGCTCTGGCTAAACAAGTTCAGAAACAGGTATATATCCCACGAGCAGGCTACCAACGAGATCTACCAAGCCCTCTATGAAACCCTAAAGCCCAAGTTTTTGGAGGTGATAGGAGATTTCAACCCAAGGGGAAATGTGCATACTGTCATCAAGGTGAGGAGCGACGGGAACTATTGAGCATAGCCTTTAGAATTTTTAGAGCTCTGTAGCCTTCCCTGACCTCATCAGGATAGACCCTGTAGTTGGAGTATTTATACCTTTGGTATAGCCTTACTATGTATTCCACGTACCTGTATTGTTCTTTGCCTTTAAACTTTTCTAATAGCCTTTCGGGACTATCTTTGGAGTTTAGTGTCTCTTGCAATCTTCTGAAGAGGTTCTCTGGGTCCTTCTTTAACCTTCTGTAGAGGTAAAGTGGTAAATAAAGCAAAGCTAAGCCTAAGGCGGTTAGGAGTATATACTTTAACACTACCATAAAGTTTTCCTTTTTGACACCCCACCTTAATCCTTTGCCAAAGGCTTTAAAGAGGCTTATCTGCTTTTCTGCGGAAAAGCCCACCACATTGCTATACCAGAAGGAAACTATGCTGTCCTTTATCAAAGAGAAGGTTGATATGCGTCTAAGGGCTGGAGATTGGTAGGGAGGTGTGGTATCCACCCTTACCCACTTTCCGTTGATGTATGCCTCCACCCAAACGTGAGCCATAGAGTTGGTGATAATGTAGTAGTTTCCGTAGTTGTTCCAAACCGCCCCCTTAAAGCCTCCCACCACCCTTGCGGGCACATCCATAAGCCTGAGCAACAGGGCGGTGGCACTGGCGTAGTATTCACAGTTTCCCTTTTTGGAAACCAGCAAAAAGTATTCAAGGGGGTCTCCTTCAAACTTTTCCAGCTTAAGGGAGTAGGTGTATCCCTTGGAAAAGTGCTCAATTACCCTTTTCAGCTTTTCTTCATTGGTCTCTGCGTTGCGGGATAGCTCCTGTGCCAAGTTCCTTATGCCCTTTGGCACATCCTTTGGCACTTCAAGGTAGGGCTCAAGGTCTTCATCCCAGTTTGGGGGCTCAAAGATAGAGCTGGCGGTGTATCGGATGGGTCTGTTTATTGAAGTGGAAGCCCTAAAAACGCCACCAGGAGAGACAAAAACCTGAGCCTTTATACCTTCCAAAGAGCTCAAGCTGTAGGGGTAATCCAAGGCGGGTAGGTAGTCATCGTAATGGGGCTCCAAAACTACTGTGTATTGCACATCTCCTGTCCCTTTTGGTAGGGCTTGGCTTCCCTTTAAGTTATTGACCCAGCGCCCATTCTGGTAGGTGTCAAAGACCTGAACCCTCCAGTAGGGGTCCTTGAGCCCCTGACTTAGACCATAGACCCTAAAGGCTAAGGTGTTGTCCTGTTGGATTTCTCCCACCTTTCCCAAAGAAACCTCATTTGCTATGCCCGTCTTTAGACCTTCACCCCTGCCAAGAAGGTCCAAAATGGGAAACTGGCTCCTGGGAAGTCCCACGAAGAAAGGAATGGCAAGCAAAAAAACAGAGATGAACAAAGCTAAGGAGACCTTGGAGTAGTAAAAGAACACTTCCGCCCTCTGGTAGTCCCTCTGGCTTTGCCTGTAAGAGTTTATAAACACGAGGGAGGTGATGGAAAGAAAGCTAAAGACCAGCAAGAAAAGCAGAAAGCTCAGAGATAGGTTGTGGAGGGTAGCCAAAGATATACAGAGCAAACTGAGAAGCAAAATCTGATACATGTCCCTTGGCTTTTTCTCCTCAAGGAACTTTATGCCAAGGAGAATGAGAAGTAGATTTGAGAGGGGTCCCACAAGGTTTTCAAGGCTGAGTTGAGAGCCAAAGTAGAGGACCATCGCCACGCCAAAGGTGTTTAGAAATATCCGTCTTATAGGATAGGTCTGTTTGTAATCCATGAAAAGACCCACAAATAGGAAGGAGAGGCATACCAAAATGTAGGGAACCTCTGCCATACCCACCAAAGACAAGACGCCAACGATGGCTGATAGATAGACCCATATTAGGGTAGACGTCCTTGAGCTCTCAAGCAGTCTTTTTAAGGTGCTGGAGCGCATACTCTTTTAACCTCGGCTCTATGTATATTCTGTATATCTGCACCTTGGGAGGGTTTCGCATAATCTGAGATGCCTCCCTGAGTTCCTTCAACTCTGTGTCGTAGCTTATATAAAACTCCTCCTCTATAAGGTTCTTCTCTGCTATGTCAAATCTCAGGTCCTTTTCATCAAACCTTTCCAAAAGATAACTTTTAACCTGTTCAAACTCCTTTGGATCCTCACCCTTATAAACTTCTCTGAAGTGCTCCCTCAAAAAGAGCCTCCTGACCAAAGGATTTTCCCTTTCTTTGAGGGCAAGGGCAATAAAGTGTGCGTCTGTAAGCTTATGAAACTCTTCCTTGGAAAAGAGGCCCCTCTCTATGTAGCTGTTTATAAGCTCCAAAAGGTGGATGTTGAGTATGCGCACCACCTTGTGGAAATAAACCTGCACATACATAAAGAACCTACCCAAGAAAAAGCTCTCCAAAGCCCTCAGGGCGCTTTTATTGACGCACTTTCTGCCGTTTTGCCTTTCTAAGTGGTTCAAAATTCTGCGGTAATCAAAAAACCCGTAAGAGGTTCCACAAAAGTACGCATCCCTTCTTAGGTAATCCATTCTATCTGCCCCAAGCTCCCCCGTTATTATGTGGGAAAGGGCCCTCTCCTCCTCATCCTTTGGTTCTTTAAAGGCGAGGCGTGCTAAAAGTTCCACATCCTCCTGAGAAAAGCCAAGGCTTTTTAACTCCTCTCCCACCTCTCCGAGGACAAGCTCCTTTCCTATGTGTTCGTGGCTTTTGTCTCCCAAAAGAACTTCAGTGGTATGGGAAAAGGGTGGATGTCCCACATCGTGCAAAAGCCCCGCCAACCGGACGATCTCAAAGAGCCTCTGATCTTTGTAGCCAAGGCTCACATACATCTCCCCCGCCAAGTTCATAACCCCAAGGGAGTGTTCAAAGCGAGTATGCTGGGCGGAGGGAAAAACCATGTGTGCAACACCCAACTGCTTTACATACCTTAGCCTCTGAAAGACAAAGCTATCAATTACCTTTAGCTCTTTTGGATAGAGCCTTATAAACTGATAGATCGGGTCGGAGATGTCCTTAAACATTCAATCTCGGACGTTCCCTTAAACACTCTTCCTTTAGGGTTATGTTCCAAGGTCCCCTGTGCATTAAGCGTCTGTAAAGCCTGTTTATAGTGTCCTTTAAATACCTCCAAAGACCTTTTCCCTTTGTTTGCTTTACAAACTCCACCTTGACCTTTTCCACCTTTTTTCCCTTTTGACACCTTCTCCAGTTGTTCTCCAAGCTCTTCCTGAGTTTTTCCACATCAACGCCATAATACACATCGGGAAGCTTCTTTGTTAGCCCTAAGGCTTCCCACCAGCATTTGGCACAATCTTGGATGGTTGTTCCTTTAACTGCCTTTTCAAGAACCTCAAAGAAGACCGCATCCCTTCTGAACCTTTCTTTCTGCAACTCTGAGTAGTGCATATACTCCTCATAAAGCTCTTCGTTGAAGATATAAACACCCAGATGGATGGCGTCTTGAGGGTTCCATAGCTTACTGTAGCTGAGCTTGTGGGCTATACTCCAATACTTAACCACCTTGTTTGAAAGCCCGTAAAAATCCTCCAAATACTGCTCATACAGGCTTACAAAGAGCAGGTTGTCCTCTTGTAGCTTGTAAATATCCTTCCCCGCATACACATTCCCATATATGTCAGTGATCTTAAGTAGGTTTAGCTCCACCAAAACATCCTTCCACTGGCTCCTACTTGTCCTGAAGCTCCTGTAAGCACAGCCCAAGAACTGGTTCAAGACAATTGAAAAACTCCCCTCCTTTTTTACAAGCTGAATGTAGCAAAGTAAATAAAGCAGCAATTCCCTTTTGCTTTGGTCCTCCAAAACTTCCAAAAACAGGCTCTCAAGTCTGTCCCTTTCTCTTAACTCCAGCACAGAGTTAATTTTAATCCCTATATGGCTAACTTACCACCATCATATTTTTACATTCTGAAAGCCTTTAGCTTGTATAGGAGTTCAAGAAGAAACTTGGCAAAATACACATTTGACACAAAAGAGGCTATTGTTCCGAGGGTTAAGGTGGTGGCAAAGCCCTTTACTGGACCACTGCCAAACTGAAAGAGTATTAGCGCTGCAACCAAAAGGGTTATGTGGGTATCAAAGACTGCGTTCAAAGTTCTCCTGTAGCCAAGCTCTATTGCCTTTCTTATGCTGTTTCCGAGCCTTAGCTCTTCCTTTACCCTCTCAAAGA
>DAIRFT010000147.1:0-1471 GCA_036794885.1 Thermocrinis sp.
TTTTTTCCTCCTTTCTCAAGCCGGCGGTGGGACTTGAACCCACGACCTAGGCATTACGAGTGCCTCGCTCTGCCGCTGAGCTACGCCGGCTGGTCTACGCCAACCGTTGTCAAATCTGGTCTTCCCTTCTCATCTATGGCAAGCACCTTTACCTTTATGGTGTCCCCCACCTTGAACTTAGCCCTAACATCCCTGACCCTTTCCCCCATCTTAGAAACATGGAGCATTCCCGTTTTTCCTTCCAGAATCTCCACAAAGACGCCGTAGGGCTCTACCCGGACCACCCTCCCCTCATAGACCTTACCCACCTCCACCTCTTCCAAAAGCTTTCTTATGATGGCTTTTACCTTTTCTATGGCTTCTCGGTCCATGCTGGTAAGAGAAGTTCTTCCTCCCTCGTGGACCCAAACGGAAACACCCAGCTTGTCCCTCCATTCCCTCACATTTTTGCCACCGGGACCTATAACTGTCAGAGCTTTGTCTTCTGGTATGGTTATGATCTCTATCTTTGGTGCGTACGGAGATACCTCTTTTCTTGGCTCCGGCATGGCAGAGTACATCTTTTCTAAGATGTATAGCCTTCCCTCCTTTGCCTGCATGAGGGCGGACCTCATGATCTCTCTGCTTAGACCTTTTATCTTGATGTCCATCTGCACGCTGGTTATACCATCCCTCGTGCCCGCCACCTTAAAGTCCATGTCTCCCAGCTGGTCCTCATCTCCCAAGATGTCCGAGAGGATCACATAGCGTTCCCCTTCCATTATTAGCCCCATGGCTATGCCCGCCACATGTTTTTTCATGGGAACGCCCGCATCAAAGAGTGCCAAAGAACCCGCACAGACAGTAGCCATTGAAGTAGAACCGTTGGATTCCAGTATGTTAGAAACCACCCTTATTATGTAAGGAAACTCCTCCTGAGGAGGTATCAGAGGCTCCAAAGCCCTCTCCGCCAAAGCACCGTGTCCTATCTCCCTCCTACGGGGAGGTCCCCACGGCTTGGCTTCTCCGGTGGAAAAGGGCGGAAAGTTATAGTGGAGCATGAACCTTTTGAAGGTCTCTCCTTCGTATATTGTCTCCACCATCTGGGCTTCCTCTGGGGCACCCAGTGTAACGGTGGCAAAGGCTTGGGTTTGACCCCTTGTGAATATGGCACTGCCATGGGGTCTTTCAAAGGGATGAACCTCTATGGCGATGGGTCTTATGTCTTTGGGACCCCTGCCATCAATCCTTTTGCCCTCTGTTAGGACCATCTCCCTCATGAGCTTGCTGATGAGCTTTTTGTATTGGTAGCCCACCTTAAAGGCGAGCTCTTGGGGAACCTGATTGTTGGCTATGAACTCTTCCAAAATCTTTGCCTGTAGGCTCTTTCTTTCCCTCTTGTCTTGAATTTTCAGGGACTCTTTGACCCTCTCTGTGCATTGCCCCTCTAAAAGCTTTTGCCATTCTACGGGGAGCTCAAGCCCCTCAAACT
>DAIRFT010000148.1:0-1467 GCA_036794885.1 Thermocrinis sp.
AGGTAGAAATAAAGAATGTGAATTCCTTTAAGTTTGTTCAAAAGGCAATAGAGAGTGAGATAGAAAGGCAGGCAAAAATTCTCTCTACTGGCGGAAAAATAGTGCAGGAAACCCGCACCTTTGACCCATCCACCGGGCTCACCCATTCCATGAGAACCAAAGAAGAGGCAGAGGACTACAGATACTTCCCAGACCCAGACCTTCTACCCTTGGTAATAAAAGAGGAGTGGATAGAGGAGATCAGGGCAACCATGCCCGAGCTTCCCAAACAAAGGTATGAAAGGTTTATAAGGGACTACGCCCTTTCTTCCTACGACGCAGAGGTGCTAACGGACTTAAAGGAGCTTGGAGATTTCTTTGAAAGGACCCTTAGCTTTTACCCTGAAGACCCAAAGCTAACATCCAACTGGCTCTTGAACGACTTTCTGGGACAAATAAGAGACCGTGGGCTAAGCCTTGAGGAATCGCCAGTGGACCCAGAAAAGTTTTCCAAATTAATAAAACTCATAAGGGAAGGTGTGCTCTCTTCTAAGCTTGCCAAAGAAGTGCTTGCCCAGATGTTTGAAACCGGAGAGGACCCAGAGGTGATCGTAGAAAAGAGAGGTCTAAAGCAAATAACCGACGAGAACTCTTTGATGGCTATAGTGCAGGAGGTTTTAAATGCCCATCCAAAGGAGTATGAAAGACTTAAATCGGGAGAGACAAAGCTTATGGGCTTTTTTGTGGGACAGGTGATGAAGGCTACAAAAGGAAAGGCAAACCCTCAACTGGTGAATAAAATCCTTAACGAGGTGCTGTCTCAATGAAAATAGCCATAGGCTCAGACCATGCAGGCTTCAGACTAAAGGAAAGGATAAAAGAGTTTTTGCTATCCAAGGGCTACGAAGTCTTAGATTTTGGAACTAATTCCACTGAACCCACCCACTATCCCATCTTTGCCAAGGAAGTGGCAAGGGCGGTTCAAAGAAAGGAGGCGGACTTTGGCATCCTTATCTGCGGAAGCGGTATAGGAATGTGTATAACCGCCAATAAGTTCAAGGGCATTCGGGCAGCGTTGTGTCTGAACGAATACATGGCACGCATGAGCAGAAGGCACAACAACGCCAACGTGCTCTGCCTTGGAGACCGAGTTCTGGGGGAAGAGTTAGCCCTTTCCATAGTGTCCGCTTGGCTCAGTGAGGAGTTTGAAGGCGGAAGGCATCAAAAAAGGCTGGAGCTCATACAAGAGATAGAAGAGGGTATATGTTAAAATACCTTTTCAGGAGGCTAAGATGGAAATACAGCAAGCCCTTTATCCGAACATAACTTTGTTTATCCAAGCCTTTCTTTTTCTAATCTTCCTGTTCATAATAAGGCAGGTCCTCGTAAAGCCCTACAGTGCGGTAATAGAGGAGAGGGAGAGCATTACCGCAAAGAACTACGAAGAGGCAAAGAAACTCCAAGAGGAAGCCAGCAAGTTCTTTGAAC
>DAIRFT010000022.1:0-9272 GCA_036794885.1 Thermocrinis sp.
GTTTAAAAGTGGGTTTTTCAATCTTGAACTCCCACTCCTTTAGATCCTGATAGGTTAGCACCACTGCGTGCGCCCTTTTCAACCCGCCCAGTGGTTCCCTTAGCCTGCCAAAGGGCAAAAGCCCGTCTTTTAAGTCCCTCTCCTTTAAAAGGACAAGGTCTAAGTCCCTCTTTAACCTTCTGTGCTGGAAGCCATCATCAAGGATGATTAACTGAGCCTTTAGCTCCTCCACCGCCAACTTTGCACCAAGGCATCGGTCTTCGCTCACCACCACGCTGACGTTCTTTAAAAGCCTTGCCAACATGTAGGCTTCGTCCCCTACTTCTTTCCAGCTTGCCCTAACTTCTCCTCTGTAGCTAACAACCACCGGACCCCTTGTGCTTCTTCTGTAGCCCCTCAAAAGCACTGCGGGATGGTAGTTCTCTGCTAAGTTCTGCGCCAGAAACCTTACCAAACTGGTCTTTCCACTGCCACCCACCGATAGATTTCCCACGCACAGAATGGGAACACTAAAAGAACAGGTCTTGAGAAATCCCCTATCATAAAGCCAGTTCCGTAGGCTGACCGCATAGAAGTATGGGTTTAGCCAGTTCATCTCAGCACAGCCCTTGCATCCTTGAAAAGCAAAGAAAAGAAAAAAACTCCACCAATAACGGCGCTCAGGTATTGGGTAATAAACCTCCAAAGAATAACAAAGCTACCCAATGCGTAAGCGGAAAGGAAACCAGAGAAGACCTCCAAGCCTCCCACCTCGCCAACGCCACTTCCTCCGGGCGTGGGGCTCAAAAATATAGCATAGAGCAGGGCTATCTGCGAAAAAACAGCCCTCGAAAAGCTCACAGAGGGTTCAAAGGCAGAGAGCAGAAAGGCTCCCGATAGCAAAAAGCATACATACAAAAGCACACTGCTTAGTGTGGCCAAGAGAATATGCACCTTTTTGTCCCTCAAAAAGAGCCTGCTTACGATAATGAACCTTTTCAAAGTATATTTGACCTTCAGTATCAGGTTTTGGTTTTCGTTCTTGGACCTATCAAAGAGGTATCTGAGCAATTTGTAAGCCAAAAGGCTCAGCAATCCTAAAACTACCAATATAACAAAAAGTTTTATTGCGGATTGGGTATGTTTATAAAAGTAATAGACTAGAAGAGGGGACAGAAAAATAAAAAAGGACATTCCTGTTAGGGTCTTCATAACTACCACGCTCATGACTTTGTGCAATCTCCCTCCCTTTCTGGAGAGGGTGTATAAAGACATCATTTCTCCTCCCACATGGGCGGGTGTAATGGTGGCACCAAAGGTGTTTATAAAAGAGACCAAGTAGCCATAAGAAAAAGAATACCTGAGGTTCATAGCCCGGGCAAGGATAAAGAGCCTGATGTTGTCAACGGTGTGATAAAAAAACATGCTCAGAACAGAGAGGAATAAATACCTTTTATCAAGCAATGGGAGAACTTCAAAGATCTCTTTGCTCATAGTCCTTTTTAGCACATAAACAAAGGAGCTGGTAAGCACAAAAACTGTGAGAACGATTCCATACAATAAGGTTCTTAGCATCTGTATAATAGTTTAAGCCCATGAGCATATTTTTGCTTGGTTCAGACCAGAGGGTTGTGCGTTGTGCTCGCGTGTCCTTTGCAAAGGATGAGGAGGTGGATCGGGAAAGGGACATAAAGCTCATAAAGTTTCTGTTTGAAAACAGGCATGCATCACCCTTTGAGCATGTGATATTAGCCTTTGAAAGCGACGAAGAGTTTTGGCTATCCCTTTTGAGAAAGGTTAAAAACCCTACCTTTCAAGCCTATTGGGATGGCAAGTTTTTGTGGCTGAACCTCAGGAATATCATAAACGCTTGGGAACACATGCCAGAGGAAGTTCTAAGTGTTATAGAAGAAAAACTGCCTGCGGTCTATTCGGTGGTGGTCGGAAAAGAGCCAAAAGATTATTCAACGGACAGTGCATATGTGAAGGAGCTTGTGGAAACATCCTCGGGCTTTGTGGGTCTGGTGGATAAGTTAGAGCTGGACAGTCCGATGGATTACTACACCTTTGTGGTGGAGTGCCCTCTGTTTGTTGCACGCCAATGGCACAGGCACCGCTTTGGTTCATACAACGAAGTCAGTAGAAGGTATGTATCCTACGAGCCCGGTTTTTACATTCCGGAGTATTTAAGGAAGCAGTCAAAGGGCAACAAACAGGCAAGCGAGGATACGCCCTTGGAAGAACCTTGGAACTCACTTTTTCTCAAAAAGATCAATTGGTATGTGGAGGACCTAAAGACCCTCTATGCCAACATGGTGGAGAAGGGAACCGCCAAGGAACTGGCAAGGGGCATCCTTCCGCAGTTTATGAAAACGCGCTTTTACTGGACGGTGCCAAGGATCTCTTTGGATAACTTTATAACCCTGAGGACCCATCCGCACGCCCAAAAGGAGATAAGGGAGCTTGCCTTGGCAATAAAGGATATGGTAGGATATAGAGGATGGGACAGGACTATGCGACTTTAAGGGTTCCCGCAAGCACCAGCAACCTGGGTGCGGGCTTTGACACCTTTGGGCTTGCCCTGAACCTATACAACTACTTTACCGCACAGCCTTGGGATAGATGGGAGTTTGAGATAGAGGGGGAAGGGCAGGAACTTCCACGGAACGAAGAAAATCTCTTTGCCAAAGTGTATCTAAAAGCCTGCGAGCTCTTTTCCCAAAAGCCCATTCCCTTGAAGGTTAAGATGGAAAACCACATTCCCACCGCAAGGGGGCTGGGCTCTTCTGCCACCGCCATAGTATCCGCCATAAAGCTCTGGGAACACTTCTATCAAAGGACTTTAAGCTTGGAAGAAAGGCTAAGGATAGCCTTTGAGTTTGAGCCACATCCTGATAACCTACTGCCAGCCTTTCTTGGAGGCTTTTTAGTGTGTGCAGTAGGCGAAAGGGTCCATTATCAGAGGTTGGACTTTCCGGAGGAATTAAAGGTGGTGGTTTGCATTCCAGACTTTGAGCTTTCCACTAAGAAGGCACGGGAGGTATTAAGGCAGGAAGTTTCTTTGAAGGACGCAGTCTATAACATACAAAGGGCGAGCCTTTTGGTGGCAAGCCTTTGCAAAAGGGACTATCAAGCCCTTAGGTCCGCAGTAAAGGACAAGCTTCATCAACCCTACAGGAAGTCCCTAATTCCAAACTTTGAGAGGGTTTTAGAGAGCGCATACTCGGAGGGTGCCCTTGCGGGCTTTCTAAGTGGGGCTGGGCCTACCATAGCCAGCCTTTGCCTTGAGGGAGAGGACAAAGTGGGAAATGCCATGGTTTATGCTTTTGAAGAGGCGGGCATATCCGCAAAGTATTTATCCTTGAAGGTGGATAAAGAGGGGACAGTTTTTACCACAGCTCCAACTTTAGGGGGTTGAGGCTAATGAGCTTTGGCAGAAATTCCCTCAAACCCTTTGGCTCCACTTTTAGAAAAACCTCCAGCAGATTGCCATATGTCCGGGTTTTTGCAAAGGGTAGCTCCCTCAGGACCTTTTCTCTGCCTTTGGGAAAGACCGCCAAGATAAGCTTTGTGAAGGGGGGTAGGTTTTCTTCCCTCCTCCTTTCCAGCTCTTCCTCCAAAAAGTCATCCCTTAGGTATCTTTCCACGAGCTCCTCTTCCAGAAAGGTTTGCAGGTAAAACTCCTGCTCCGCCATTGCCCATGCCCTGTGCACATACTTGTAAAACTCCTCCTCTGCGTTAAAGTTAGGAAGGGAAAGCAGGTTGTCTCCATGAACCAAAAAGACCTTTTTATAGGTGCCCGAGAGAGAAGGTTTAGTGTCAAAGTGCAAGCTTTCTTTTACAAGTCCGTATTTTTCCAACTCCTCCACTGCCCTCTCCACACCAAAGCCTTGGGGAACCACAGGACCCTCGCAGTGGGGACAAGTGGGAAGACCAGACCACCTACAACGAGTGCAAAAAAGACTGTTTTGGCTTTTACTTAAAGTCAGAAAGGTGCCACACTGAGGACATTCTGCCAAAAACTGGCACTTGGGACAGTATGCATAAGAGTAGCCCGTTTTTCTGATCAAAAGAAGGGAGTTGTCCTCTAACTTTGAAAGGAGCTCTTGGGAAAAGACTTCCTCCGGCTTTCTTTTTAGGATTTTCACACTGGCGGAGTAGCCAAGTTTTTCTAACTGCCAAGCACCGATCTTTACTTTTTGGTAAGTATCCATTCCAAGGCTTGTGGTGTAGTAAAAAAACTGAGAGCCGTAATACCTGTAAAGGTGGAAAAGATAGTTCCTAAGGTCTATCCCGTTGCTTAGCTTTGTATTTTGGTCTTCAAATAGCACAAAGGCAAAGGGCTCCTTAAAGGGCACCAAAAGCCCAAGCCTTGAGCTCAGGATAACCCTTCCCTCCTCCTGTGCCAAAAACCAGTTTTTCACAAACTGCCTTGGGCTGTCAAAGGAAGAGAGAGAAACCACCCGGTCTCCAAAAAGGGGCTTTAGCTCCCTCATAAGATAAAGAAGCGTAGAGTTTTGAAAACAAAATATGGGAATGCTTTTGTTTTCACTTAAGGCAGACTCCACCAAAAGGACAAGATGTTCTAAAAGCTTTGAAAGACTTCCCACCACGAGCACTGGCTTTTGGACGCTTTTTATCAAGGATATGCTACTCTGCCTTAGCTGGCTTCTTGGGTTGAGGGCAAAGTTCTGCATCAGTTCCTTTTCCACTTTGACTATACCCTTGGAGACCAAAAACTGCAAGTCTTGGGAGGAAAAGCCTTCCTCTTTGAGTTCCTCCCTTGTGGCATACAGCCTCTCCCTGAGGTAGCTTAGCAGTCTTACCCTTTCTGCGTAGCTTTTGGTCTTTTTTAGCTTAGAGAGGGCAACATCAAAGGGAAGGTTAAGGCTAAAAAGCTCTACCTCCACATTTACCGCAGACCAATCCTCCACCACTTTCAAAAAGCCCTTTTCCAATAAAAGCCTCACAAACTGCAATCCAAACCTTTTCTTGGCTGTTTCCTCCTTTACCCTCTTGTTTTTTGCCACCCAGTCTAAAAACAGCCCAGTCCTTTGGTCCAAGCCCACAAAAGAGGAAAGGGAGACCTTAAGAAATCTCTCCTTTTTCCAGTTCCACTCGGAGGGCAAAAGTTCCCATAGCAACAGCCAAGGTATTAAGCCGTAGAGCATGGCAGTATCCTTTAGGGCTGAGAGGTTCTTCTCGGAGGTCAGGGGCACCTTGTCTGGAAATACTACCTCCTTGACCTGTCCGTCATCAGAAATGCCCACCACAAGCCCAGTTTTTCCTTCCACCAGAACCCTAAAGCCTACAGGGGAACCCTCATAAGGAAAGTCCGCTTTTATCCTTTCAACCCTCCCTCTGGGGAAGGCAACCCTCAATCTCAGTTCCATGTTTTTTAATATTAAGGGTTAGCTCCCTTATGCCTTGACGTGAACTATAATAAACACTGATGAGCTGGCTAAAGCCTTCAGATATAGTGGAAAAACTTTCAAGCCATATCACAAGTACATTTGTCTTTCCCGTCAAAGTAAGAGGGATAATCATTTTTCAGAAGGGATACTACAAACTCACTGACGGAGAAGCGGGGATTACTTTGAATGTTCCACCTTCTATGGAGTTGCCAGTGGGTGCAGAAGTTGAAATTGAAGGAGTTATATGTGCAAACCCTTTTGTTAAGGGAGATGTGGCTATGATATATCCTGCTATAAATGTAAATTCGTATAAGGTGCTGGACGAGGACAAGGAAAGAGAGTTTCAAAAGAAGCTAACTGAAGTGGAAGCCCTTTTGAGAAATAGAAATCATTACGGGTTTTGGGACACATTCACAAAGCTTTTAGGAGAAAGAGGACGGATAAAAATAGGGCTTATTCATGGGAACTCTGCCCAAGTATGGCAGGACTTCATTAGTGGCTTTAGAAGTGCTGCTGGAAAGTATGCGGACAGAGTAGAGTTTGTGAGGTTTGAAAGTTCTCTTTCTGACGAAGAGTTGGCGAAGACTATAAAACAGGTAGCAAAATATGGAGTTTCTGCTATCTTTTTGTTAAGAGGCGGTGGCTCTCAAGAGGAGTTGGCGAGGATTGGTGGGTTTGAAAGCATAAGGGCGATAATCCACTCAAACATTCCCTTTTATACTGCTATCGGACACTCTTTTAATAGGATGGCGTCTTTGATAGAGAAGGTAGCCGATGGGCATTTTGCCACTCCCTCCATAGCAGGGCAGGAACTCGGCAAGCTTGTTTATACAGTTTCTGAACTTGAAAGTCCAAGAGGTAAAGTAAAGGAAAAGCCGTCAAAGATTTCTAAGGTAGTCATTACAATGGCATTAGAACTTTTGCTTATTCTGCTTATCTTGTTTTTGGGACTTAAGCTGTTGCCAAAATTCTTTGCAAGACTTTTTGATGGTGGCTGAAAAAGCATATTCTTCCTATGAGAGGGTAATGCTTACTCTCTTTTTAAGGAACAGAATAAGAATACTAAAACCCATCCCTTAGCCTAAATTTATCTTCATGCTGGTGCGACTAAAACTCTACAGAGACTATGATTTTGTCATAAAGGAGTTCGTTGTTCCCACAGAGCCCGGGCAAACCCTTTTGGATGTCCTCTTTTACATCAAAGAGGAGTATGACCCAACCATCTCCTTCAGAAGTATGTGCAGGGCTGGTATATGCGGAACCTGTGGAGTAAAGGCGAACCAAAAGCCCATTCTTGCGTGCAAGACCGCCATAAAAGATCTGGGAGAGGAGGTTTTGGTGGAGCCCCTTGACAACATGCAACCCGTTAAGGATTTGGTGGTGGAGCATAGAACCCTAATAGAACGTATCAAAAAGCTAAAGGTATGGTATGAACCCCTCCAAAAGAACCTTCAAAAGCTTGAGATGAGCCCCTTTCTTTTAAAGAGTTTTGACTGTATTGCCTGCGGTTTGTGTGATAGCAGTTGTCCCATCTTTTTTGGCAACTCAGACTTTGGAGGTCCGATGGCTTTCTCCCGAGCTTATAAGCTACTCCAAGACAGAAGGCACTCAAAGGCAGAGGAAAGGCTCCTTCTTATCAAAGATGCCCACATAAACCTTTGCACCCACTGTAAGAACTGCTCCCTAATTTGCCCTATGGGTGTGATGCCGGAGATGTTGATCAAACTGGAAGAGACGGAGCTTTTAAAGAGAGGGATGCCTTCCCAAGGTGGTGCAACCGATTTTGGCTTTTTCTGAAGTGATGAACCTGCCAAACCTTGTATCCCTTACCCGCCTACTGCTCAGCCCTCTTATGCTATTTTTGGAATTTCCCCAAGCCATCGCACTGTTTATAATTCTTGCCCTAATGGACGCCTTGGATGGTTTTCTGGCAAGAAAGCTAAAACAGGAAACAGACTTGGGAAAGGTCTTGGACCCTCTGGCGGATAAAACTTTACTAGTAGTAGCCCTCTATGTTTTCACTTATAGATTTCAGATGATAGAGCCCTCCCTCCTGTTTTCTTTGCTCTTTAGAGACCTTTTTATACTCCTTGGTGGAGGGCACATATACTTGACTAAAGGGTTTGTCCCCAAGGCAAGAATGTTGGGCAAGCTTACCACAGCCTATGTATCCCTTGCCATTCCCCTCTTTGCTTTCTTTAGGTTAGGGCTCTTTATTTATCCTGCTTATGTTTTGATCTTTCTTTCCTTCTTAGATTATCTTTTTTTCTATATGAAGACCCTATCAAAAGTTAAACTTGCCCCTGACCCTTAATCTAACTTCCTTTGAGCTGTCTGAGTTTATCCTTCCTCCCACCGAAGTTCCACCGGTGATTCTTGCATTGCCTCCCACATAGCTCTCCTTTGGGTCTTTCAGAGTGCTCTGCTGATACTCTAAGGAAAACTTATCTGTTATGTCCTTAGAAACCTTTGTGGAAACTCCCACCTCACCGGAGCTACTAAGTTGAGGCGATACGGATATGTTTAACTCAGTGCCCAAGGTTTTTTCTAAGCCTTTTGTGAGACTTCCTATCTGTGGGATCTGATAATCTAAAATATCTCCAAGGGATATAATTCCCTGCGCTTCTCCTCCACCCAACACAAGGTCTGTTATTATTTTTCTTGTTTCTCTTGGCGGTTCAGAGTTAAGTAAAACCTTAGGATACTCGGGATCTCCCTTTAGATTTATGAGGATCACATAATCGGGCAAGGATGATGCTATGGTTAGGTCTATGTTTTTGCTCTTTTTGTCAAACTCAAAAAAGCCAGACTTTACATAGAATTTTTTGTTGAAATACTTTAGCTCTCCCCCAGAAAGTGAAAACCTAAACTTATACTCAAGGTCATCCAACTTTCCCTTTGCATAACCCTCCAAAGAGCTGTATATGTATCCCTCTGGCAGATATACCCTGAGAGGCTCATAAGAAGAGACCTTTAGGTCTAGGGTAAGTGGAATCTCTTCCTTTTTTGTCTGTTTTGCCTTTGGAAAACTCCGCACCTCCACAGTGCCCGCTATGCTTAGGTCAGAGGATATTTTAACCCTTCTGTAGTCTGTGCTTATAGCACCCACTCCCCTCAAAAACAAGCTACCCCTTAAATTTTCATCCCTATATACCACAGGAACTCTGTTTGCGTTGAATTTTACCTGCAACTCTTTGTCTGTTCCTTCTGCTTCAGCGGTTAAAGAAGAACCGTTTCCCAGAAAGCTCACCGAACCTTTAAAGATCTTTCCGTCTCCGTAGAAGTAAGCGTCCCCCCTCATTGGAATACCTACATACCTAGACCTGATCTCTATTGGTTCCTTTGATAATAAAACTAAATTGACGCCCTTTTTGTCTATGTTCAGATAATAGTATAGGTTGCCCAGCAGTGAAGTTTGAACTCTACTTCGAAAGAGTGCAGATGTTTTTTCTAAGTTTATGTGCCCTTCTGAATTGAGGCTAAAGCCTTCTACTTTGCTGTAAGAAATTTTGGCGTTGCCCTCTGCATGGCGATATATTTTTATGTTGGGTATTTCAAAGCCCTCTTTTTTTAAGTCATAGAAGCCTTCTGTTGGTGATAGCTTTAACAACTCTTCTGAGTTTAAGCTTACACTTCCACCACTAAAGAAGATTTTGCCCTCCTCCAAGCGTAGCCCTCCTACCTTTACCACTATTGGACCCCTCTGAAGGTCAAATCCCTTAATGTTTGCCCTCAGCCTTTCTCCTTCGTAATCAAACCTAGCGTTTATGGGTATAGTTATATCTTTGAACTTTGCACTTCCCAAGAGCTCGCCCTTGCAGGCGGTCTTTGAACAACTTGGGAGCCTATAAGAGAGCATCAAAAAACTTCCTTTTACCT
>DAIRFT010000149.1:0-1430 GCA_036794885.1 Thermocrinis sp.
GGAATGCATTAGAAAGCGAACTAAGGAATGTCCAGAATGGAAAGAACCTTTTAGCCAATCTCATACGAAGCCTTCAGAGTGAGCCAAGTTCCTGTGAGGGAGCCAATGGAAGGAATCCCGAGCAGGCAAGTTCTGAAGGTAGCCCTCCTCTTCCCTATCCTTAGAAGGGTCTTACCAAGGGACCTTTCTCCTCTGAAGTCCGTGTTGGTGGAAGGGGCGTGGGATAGGGTGAGGAGTAGGTTAGTCCCTTTAGAGGCTGGGGGGACGGTCCTGATGAAGGATTTTTAGAACAGCCTCATGTTGAACTAAATTATTTGCTCTCAAAGAGCACTTCCCTTAAAGTTTCTTTAACTACTCACCCTTTGCCTCCTTTATGGCAGACTTTATGTCTTGGTCCGCCTTGCGGAAGATGTTCGCCTTATCCTCTTTGAGGTGCCTGCTGTAGGTTTGGAGGAGGAACGGAATGTTTATGTAGCCCACGCCCACAGTTCCGTTGGGCTTTTCGTAGGTATAGACCCGGCAGGGTGCCAAAGTGCCAAACTGAGGAACATCCTTAAGAATAGCCTCCCCGTAGGAGAGATTGCACGACAAGAATATGGAAAACTTGGGGCTCTCTTGGGATACCTCTATCACATCTAGCACGTTCATGTTTACCCCATCCAAGGAAGTCTTAAAGAGGGTTTTAAACTCATCGTATCCTAAGCCCTTTACCTCCTCCTCATACACAAGCTCCTCCTTTGGTGGCGGCATTCTAACCGCCTTTAGCTTTTTCCCGCTCTTTTCGGAGAGAACTGCCCTGAGCTGTCCGTAGGTTTTATTTACCGCCAACCTTTCCTCCTCGGTTAGCCTGTTGCCATACTTAGAGAGAAAAACATTTTCGTTTATCAGGGTTGCGTAGATCTTTCCATCCTTTGACTGATGCACCGCTATGCTACAGGGCACCACGTTGCTGAGGGCAGGAGCCTTAAGGAGGATGCTTTTCATCTCTGGCATTTCACAGCCAAAGATCACATAGTAGTTAGGAAAGTCCGCAGAGCCCCTTGCCCTTATGGCGTCGGATATGGTAAGGACCCTTATAACCTTTATTCCCTTTTCCTCCATTCCTTTTTTTACATCATCCACCGCCCTTTTGAAGTCCCTTTCCTTCAGAGGGTAGGTAAGATACATCACCTTTATTGGGTCCATTCCAAAGGAAAAGAAAAAGAAGAAGAGGAGAAGAACAAGAAACTTTGCCATTTTTTTACCTCCAGAAGCAGTCTGTGTTGTAAGGGTGGTCTAAAACCTTCACGTTGGGCTTTCTTTCCACCACCAACTCCTTCTTCTTTTTAATGTAGTTTATCACAATTTCCCTTATGTCCGCCTTCTCTGGTTGCACTCCAGGTGGGGGTGGTCCTCCATAAACTGCCACCAGGTATTCTTTGTTCTCTTCC
>DAIRFT010000150.1:0-1409 GCA_036794885.1 Thermocrinis sp.
TCTGTCTTGCCCTTTCCCTCTGAATTTCCATCTCTTTTTCAAAGCCCTCCATATCAAGGCTCAAACCTTTTTCCTTGGCTATTTCCTCCAAAAGGTCCAAGGGAAAGCCGTAGGTGTCGTAAAGCTTAAAGACCTCTTCACCCTTCAAAAAGTGTCTTCCCTCTTCCAAGGCAGTGTTTATGAACTCTTCAGCCACAGGCATGCTGTTTTTAAAGGTGTGCAAGAACCTCTCCTCTTCTGCCTTGACTACCCCCTTTACAAAAGCCTTCGTTTGAAGAAGCTCCGGATAGGCATCCTTCATAACCTCCACCACCACATCCACGCCCCTGTAGAGGAAAGGTTCCCTTATTCCCAGCTTGTATCCAAACCTCAGAGCCCTTCTGAGGATCCTTCTGATAACGTATCCCCTTGCGGTGTTGGAGGGCAAAACTCCATCGGAGATGGCAAAGGTAAGAGCCCTAAGATGGTCTGCGATCACCCGCATGGCAACGGTGTCCTCAAAGTTTTCCCCGTAGGTCTTACCGCTGACTTCCTGCCCAAAATCTATCAGAGGTTTTATAAGGTCTATCTCAAAGTTTGTTTTTGTCCCTTGCAGGACGCTTGCGACCCTTTCCAATCCCATGCCCGTGTCTATGTTGGGATTGGGAAGAGGTGTCAAATTACCCTTTTCATCCCTGTTGTACTGCATAAAGACCAAGTTCCATATTTCTAAAAACCTCTCCTCTCCATACTCCTCCCCTCTATCCACATAGACCTCCGAAGATGGTCCGCAAGGTCCAGTGTCCCCCATCTGCCAAAAGTTGTCCTCCTCCCCAAGCCTCCATATTCTCTCGGAGTGAAGCCCAACCTCCTCGTTCCAAATTCTGTATGCTTCCTCGTCATCCCTAAAGACGCTAACATAGAGCCTTTCCTTTGGGAGCTTTAAATACTCCGTTACGAACTCCCAAGCGTAGAGTATGGCTTCCCTTTTGAAGTAATCCCCAAAGGAAAAGTTGCCCAGCATCTCAAAGAAGGTATGGTGCCTTGAGGTATAGCCCACGCTTTCTAAGTCGTTGTGCTTACCGGACACCCGCAAACACTTCTGACAAGAAACCGCCCTTTTATAGGGTCTCTTTTCCAGTCCCAAAAACACGTTCTTAAAGGGCACCATTCCTGCGTTAGTAAATAAAAGGGTTGGGTCTGATTCAGGGACAAGAGAGGCACTTTTTACCCTTGTATGCCCTTTGCTTTCAAAAAAACTCAAAAACAGCTCCCTAATCTCATTGCCACTCATCGCTTTTTATTTTAATCCTATTTGCAAAAGGTTTTTATTAGCATAGTCAGAAATCCCACACGGTGGGCTGGGAACTTGGGAAAAGATAACGACGCTTATATTTATAAGAAATGCCACACTCTATAACCGATCACAT
>DAIRFT010000151.1:0-1374 GCA_036794885.1 Thermocrinis sp.
TGTCTTTTTGTCGCTACTCTTATTGGTCCCCTTTGTGCTGTTGGCTGTTTTCTTTTTAGTCAGATACTTCAACAAAAGGGATCCAGCACGCGTAAAAAGGGTTTTCTATATCGTCACCAATGTGCTTAGGTATGATTGGCGTGCAAACATGAGGAATTTCCTTTACAGGGCTATTGCTGGAATTTTGCTAATGCTTGCTCTTGTGGGTGTCTTTTTACCACTGCTTCCTACGGTTCCCTTTGTGTTGTTGGCCGTTTTCTTTTTGGTTAAATCCTCCAAAAAGGACTTAGTGCGCCTTAAAAAAATTCCTTACATTGGTAAAATTTTGTATCCTTACATAAAGAGGGTAGCAAAGTGGAATACACGACAGCCAAGTTCTTCCACCTGATAGGCGTCTTTTTGTGGGTTGCGTCCTCCTCTTCCTTAGGGCTTTTTATGCTTTATGGAAACTTCAAAGACACCAAATGCGACAAGCACATTATCAGAAACTTTTACCGATGGATGACGAACCTTGAGATAGCCGGCTTTGTTCTTGCCCTCGCTATGGGCTTTTATATGCTACATTTACTTAAATATCGCTTTGACATAAACTGGTTAAACTACAAACTGCCCATTGTATTGCTCCTCTTTTTGCCCTTGGAGGTCCTAAACTTCTGGTTTGTGAATATACACATCCCAAAGAGCCAAGACAAAGAAAAAGCATACAAAAGATACGACCTTTTTAACTACATCGTAGCACTGCCCTTGCTGGTGGGTGGTCTGGTGGTGGTCTATTTGGCGGTGGTTAAGCCATGAAAAAATGCGTTGTTCTTTTCAGTGGAGGAGTGGAAAGCACGTGTGTTCTATACCTTAAGCTCTTGGAAGGGCAGGTTGTCTACCCGGTTTATGTTAAATGTGGAATGCCCTGGGAACGGCTTGAGTATGTGAAAGCTGTTGAGCTCTGGCAAGAGACAAAAGGAAGGTTTTCAAAGTTGATGCCTATAAAGGTTCTGTCTCTAAAAACTTACCATAGAAAACACAGAACCATAGAGACAGAAGAGGAATTGTTTATTCCTTTGAGAAATTTAACCTTGCTAACTGCAGTGGCAGGATACGCCCTGTCAAAGAGGGCAGAAAGTATTGGCATAGGCAGTTTGGGACTGTATCCCTTTCCTGATAACAATCTTGCCTACCTTAAAGAGGTGGAAAGACTGATTACAGAAGGTTCAAAGAAAAGGTTAAAAATAGAGGTTCCCCTTTTTGGCATGGAAAAGGGTGAGGTTGTAAAGAGATTTTCAAAGTGGGTGCCCTTGCATCAGACCTTTTCTTGCGTCAATCCCATCTTACGAAATGGGAAGGTCTTTCATTGTGGAAGGTGTATAAAGTGCAAAGAAA
>DAIRFT010000152.1:0-1365 GCA_036794885.1 Thermocrinis sp.
ATAGGGCAAGTGGTGGCAGACCAGAGGGCTGAGGTCTCTACCCGTATTATGGGCAGGGTGTTGAAAGTGTATGTTAAGGAGGGAGAGTGTGTGAGGGCAGGAAGGCTTTTGGTTAGCGTGGATGCATCCGATGTGCAGGCACAGGTCAATGCCATTGAACAGGAAAAGAGACAGGCGGAAAAGGCATACGAATCTGCCCTCGCCCAGTATGAAGCGGTAAAGAAAACCTACGAAAGATACTCCGCCCTCTTAAAGCAGTCCGCCATCACCCAGCAGGAGTTTGACCAGGTTAAAGCCCAGTTTGAATCCGCAAAAGCACAGGTGGAGCAAGCAAAGGCAGGCATAGAGGCAATAAACGCCCAAAAGTCAGCGGTTGCGTCCAACTTAGCTTACGCAAACCTTACCGCACCCTTTGATGGCTGTGTAGTCCTAAAGAGCGTTGATGAGGGAGACTTGGCGGTGCCCGGACAGCCCATGTTGATTTTAGAAAAGGCACCCTACAAAGTGGAGGTCTATCTGCCCGAGAGGTTTTTGGGTAAAGTCAAGGTGGGAAGTTCCCTGAAGGTGGAAATAGATGGAAAAGTGATTGAGGGAAGAGTTGTAGAGAGTGGTGTTGCTGTGGACCCAGCCACCAGGACCTTTAGGGTCAGGCTTTCAGTTCCTTCCAACGGGCTCTCCAGCGGTAAGCTGGCAAGGGTACTGATACTAGAGGATCAAAGCACTCTTGTAGTTCCTCAATCTGCCATCGTTAGACGTTTTGACTTCACCGGCGTTTGGGTGGTAAAAGAGGACAATACCCTTGAGCTTAGATTTGTAAGGCTTGGAGATACCATAGGAGACAAAGTTCAGGTGCTCAGTGGGCTAAAGGAAGGTGAGAGGGTAGTAATCCAAGGCACAGAAAAAGCCTGCGAAGGTTGTAAGGTAGGAGGCTAAGAAATGTACGGATTTGCTGGCAGGTTAGCCCACTATTTCATAGACTCCAAGCTCACCCCCGTTCTCATACTGGTATCCTTAGCCCTTGGGCTCTTTGCCATAGTAACCACACCAAAGGAAGAGGAGCCTCAAATAGTGGTGCCCATGATAGACATAATGCTCTCCTACCCGGGGGCAAGCCCGGAGGAGGTGGAAAGAAGGGTAGTTGTTCCCTTGGAGAAGAAACTTTGGGAGCTCAAGGATATTGAATACATATACTCTTACGCGGGCGAGGGAATGGCGGTGGTTACTGCCCGGTTCTATGTGGGCACAGACCCGATTAAAGCCCTGGTGGACCTAAACACCAAGATGATGTCCGCCATGGATTTGGCACCGCCGGGTGTAGTCCTTCCTCCACTTATAAAGCCCAAGTCCATAGACGACGTGCCCATC
>DAIRFT010000153.1:0-1363 GCA_036794885.1 Thermocrinis sp.
AACATGCCTTGAAAAAATGCCAGACTTGGAGAGGCTTGCATCACGCATCAGCGGAAACTTAGCCACACCAAGGGACTTTTCCCTGTTAAGGAAAGCCCTGCTCTCTTTGAAGGAGTTGAGGGAAGTGCTAAAGGATGCTAGATCTTCTATCATTGTGGAACTACTGAACCAAATGGTGGATTTGGAGGGGCTATACTTGGAATTGGAGAGGGTTTTGGTGGAAGACCCGCCCATCCATCTAAAGGAGGGAGGACTTATAAAGGATGGCGTAGACCCTCAACTTGATGAGCTAAGAAGCATAAAAGCCAAAGGGGAGATGGTTTTAAGGGAGTATGAAGAAAAACTCAGAAAGGAAACGGGTATTCAAAGTTTAAAAGTGGGCTACAACAGGGTGATGGGCTATTACATAGAGGTTACAAAACCAAACCTACGATACGTGCCCAGCTATTTCAGAAGAAGGCAAACCCTTTCTAACGCAGAGAGATTTACCACCGAAGATTTGCAAAGGTTGGAGGAGAAAATCCTGTCTGCAGACAGCAGAATAAAGGAGTTGGAGTATGAGCTCTTCTTAGCCCTGAGAGAAAAAGTTCTGCAAAGCATAGACAAGGTATACAAGAACGCACAATGCGTGGCGGAGATAGACTACCTTCAGGGCTTGGCACAGATAGCCATAGAGGGAGACTGGGTAAAGCCAAAGCTCTCAAAGGAAAAGGTTTTACACATAGAGGAGGGCAGGCATCCAGTCATAGAGAGTTTTTGCAGAGACTTTGTGCCCAACAGTAGCCATATGGATGAAAAACAACTGGTTCATATAATCACAGGTCCCAACATGGCGGGAAAGTCCAGCTACATAAGGCAAGTGGGCATTTTGGTTTTGCTTGCCCACATGGGCAGTTTTATGCCCTGCAAAAGTGCAGAGGTAGGCTTGACGTCTTCCATTCACGGGAGGATAGGCTCTGGGGATATACTCGCCTTGGGCATTTCCACCTTTATGAACGAGATGATGGAAGTGTCTGCCATACTGAACTCTGCCGACGAGAGAAGTTTAATAATCCTTGATGAGATAGGAAGGGGCACATCCACCTATGACGGCATAGCCTTATCAAAGGCTATTGTGGAATACATAGCCAAGAATATAAGGGCTCGCACACTGGTTGCCACCCACTACTTAGAGCTAACACACCTAGAGGAAGAACTGCCCATGGTTAAAAGCTACCACATGGCAGTCTCAAAGAGTGATGAGGGCATTAACTTTCTTTATACCCTCAAAAGGGGAAGGGCAGAGGGTAGCTTTGGCATATACGTAGCCAAAAGGGCAGGCTTGCCCGAAGAGGTGATCCAAAGAAGCCAAGAAATTTTAGCA
>DAIRFT010000154.1:0-1351 GCA_036794885.1 Thermocrinis sp.
AAAGTTCATAAAGCTCTTCCACAGTCCAGCCCCTTCTGAAGGCTTCCGCCAAATGCCAAAGTCTGTCTTGGTTGGGTGTTCTTATCATTCTCCTTAACTCCTCATCCGATAGTTTTTGCACCTGGGCTAAATATAGCCCATACCTGTCCATTTCCAAGCTTCTTATTGCCTTTAAAAGTGCTTCTTTAAAGGTTCTACCTATTGCCATTACCTCACCCACCGACTTCATCATGGTTGTTAGAGTTCTGTCCGTCTCTGGGAACTTGGCAAAGTCAAAGCGTGGGATTTTGACTACCACATAGTCTATGGAAGGCTCAAAGCTGGCGGGTGTATGTTTTGTGATTTCGTTTTTAAGCTCATCAAGGGTATAGCCCACCGCCAATTTTGCTGCCACCTTGGCTATAGGAAAGCCCGTAGCCTTTGATGCTAAGGCGGAAGACCTTGATACCCTTGGGTTCATTTCTATAACATATAAATCTCCGTTTTCTGGATTTACCGCAAACTGGATGTTGGAACCCCCCGTATCCACTCCGATCTCTCTCATGATCTGTAGGCATGCATCCCTGAGGACCTGATACTCCTTGTCTGTAAGGGTTTGGGCGGGTGCAACAGTTATAGAGTCTCCCGTATGCACGCCCATTGGGTCAAAGTTTTCAATGGAGCAAACTATGATCACATTGTCCTTTTTGTCCCTTACCACCTCAAACTCATACTCCTTCCAACCGATCAGAGACTTATCCAAAAGCACCTGATGAATGAGTGAGGTCTTTAGGGCTATTTCCACCTTTTCTTTGAACTCCTCTATGTTGTATGCAATGGAACCACCGGTTCCCCCAAGGGTAAAGGCGGGTCTGAGAATTACAGGAAAGCCTATATCTTTTATAGCCTTGAGTGCTTCTTCTATAGATGATACTACAGCGTTTTCTGGAACCTTCAATCCTATCTTTCTCATAGACTTGGCAAAGAGCTCTCTGTCTTCCCCCTTCTTTATAGCTTGATAGTTTGCCCCTATGAGCCTCACACCGTAGCGATCAAGGATACCTTCCTCGTAGAGCTTTACTGCCAAGTTTAAGGCAGTCTGTCCCCCAAGGGTAGGCAGGAGGGCGTCCGGTCTTTCCTTTTTTATGACGGCTTCTAATATATCTAGGGTCAAAGGTTCTATGTAGGTTCTGTCTGCCATGTTTGGGTCTGTCATTATGGTGGCTGGGTTTGAATTGACCAAAACAACCCTGTAGCCTTCCTCCTTTAGGGCTTTGCAGGCTTGGGTGCCCGAATAATCAAACTCCGCCGCCTGCCCTATAACTATGGGTCCCGAGCCTATTATAAGTATGCTTTTTATGGATGTATCCTT
>DAIRFT010000023.1:0-9154 GCA_036794885.1 Thermocrinis sp.
CAGAACTTTTACCACATCCTCGCAGGATATATTCACATCCCTTCTTTCTAAGATGTTTCCTTCCGCATCGTATGTGTCCGTTATAGCACCGAGAACTACTTTTGTGATGTAAGTTTTTGGAAGCCTAACAAAGAACTCCGCAAAGCGGGTTGCTTCCTCAAGCAAAAGGATCAAAAGTCCCGTGGCGAGAGGGTCTAAGGTGCCCGTATGTCCCACCTTGTTCAGCTTGAACTTCTTTTTAACCGCATCCACCAACTGAAAGGAGGTAATCCCCTTTGGCTTGTCCAAAAGCAAGAGAGAGGGGATCATGCGCTTAGAAAGTCTTTTAGGTGTTTTTTTATTGCCATGTTTCTTAGCTTTCTTAGAGCCCTTGTTTCCAACTGCCTGACCCTTTCCCTTGAGATGTTTAGGATCTCTCCTATCTCCCGCAGTGTTTTTGGCTCTTCTCCCCTCAATCCAAACCTGAGCTCCACCACACGCCTTTCCTTTTCCGGGAGTTTATCCAGCATTTCCTCTATTTCTTTACTTAGAATTTCGCCCATAACCTTTTCTTCCACATCTGCGGTGCCGTGCTTGCTGAGAAAATCCACAAAGAAGGTGTCCTCTTCCTCTCCAACGGGTGCATCAAGGGATAAGGGCATTTTGGATATTTGCAGAGCCCTCTCCACCTCTGCCGGGTCAATCTTGTAGCCTTCTCTTTCTATTCTCTTTTGGATTTCCTCCTCTGTGGGTCTTCTTCCCAGCTCCCTTTCCATCTCCTTTTGCAAGACCTCCTTGGTGTATTCCTCTGCTATCTCCTCCGCTGTTGGTTCCCTTTCGTATTCCTTGTATAGCTTGCTGTATATACTGTTGATCTTATTGATCAGGTGGGACTGTTTTAGGGGTATGCGTACCGCACCCGTCTGTTGGGATAGGGCTTGCATTATAGCTTGTCTGATCCACCAAACTGCGTAGGATATGAACTTTACACCCTTGTCGGGGTCAAACCTCTTTGCTGCCTCCATAAGCCCATGATTACCTGCCGCTATCAGGTCTGAAAGGCGAAGTCCATAACCTAAATACTGCTTTGCTATGCTTATGACAAAACGCAGGTTTGATTCTACAAGCTTTCTGTAAGCCTCTTTGTCTCCCTCCTTTGCCCTTCTTGCCAACTCCTTCTCCTCCTCGGGCTTAAGGAGGGGTATTTTTGAAACCTTCTTTAAGTATTGGGCTATGAGCTCTTGTTCGCTGTTTGGGATCATACCTTCACCTCAAATAGAGCACCACATACAGGTTGTTTCCTCCTCTCCTTATCAAAAGGAGCACCCTTGTTCTCTGTTCGCTTTTTGCCTTCTCAATCTTTTCGTTAAACTGGGAAAGGCTCTCCACAAGCTCGTTATTAACCGCAAGGATTATGTCTCCCCTTCTTAAACCGCTCCTCTGGGCTAAACTGCCCGGTGCCACGCCTTCCACAAGGACACCCTTTACTCCAAGCCTACCTACCTCCTCCGGCGATAGATCCCTGAGGGACAGACCCAGCTCACCCACTTGCTCCCTTGGTTGCCCAAAGCTAACTTCCTCGGGCATTTCACCCACCTTTGCCTTAATGGTCTGTTCCTTTCCTCCCCTGATTATGGTTAGGGTTATCTCAGTGCCTGGGGGTGTTTTCATGATCCTAAACTGTAGCTCCCTCACCTCTCTGACCTTTTCACCGTCAACGGCAACTATTATGTCTCCAACCTTGAGCCCAGCCTTCTCCGCAGGGCTACCCGGTGCGACCTGGGATACGAGTATGCCCTCCTTCACTCCTATGGTTTCGGCGATCTCTGGCGTGATCTCCTGAATAACCACACCAAGCCATCCTCTAACCACTCTACCTTTAGCCATAAGCTGGTCTGCCACCCACTTGGCAAGGTTTATGGGTATGGCAAAGCCCAGACCTTGACCCTCCGCCACTATGGCAGTGTTTATGCCAATAACTTCACCCCTTATGTTTATTAGAGGTCCTCCCGAGTTTCCAGGGTTTATGGGTGCGTCCGTCTGCACAAAGCTCTCATACTGGGTTATGCCTATAGACCGACGCAGGGCAGAGATCACTCCAAAGGTTACAGTTCTTTCAAGACCATAGGGATTTCCTATGGCGATCACCAACTGACCCACCTTTAACTTGTCCGAATCTCCCAGCTTTGCTACCCTACTCTCGGGGTTTTCTATGCCCTTGGCATCCACCTCCACCACCGCCACATCCGTTTTGGGGTCTCCTCCCACCAGCTTTCCGTCCTTTTCTGTCTGCGGGTCAAACCTCACCCTGCTCCTCTTTGCCCCTTGAACCACATGATTGTTGGTCAGGATGTAAAACTTTCCGTCCTTAAGGGCAATGATCACACCGGAACCTAAGGACCTCCTCTCCTGTGGAACTTGGAAGGGGAAGAAAAAGGGAAACTCCCCGCCAAAACCCCTTGAGACCTCTTGGGTGGAGTATATGGCTACCACAGATGGAGAGACCCTTTCCACAAGCTCCGTCAGTTCCTTTTCAAACTGTGCCAAAAGCCCAGACCCAACGGAGACCTCCTGCCCCTGGGGTGCAGTCCCAGAAGGAGAGGTCATCTTTTGCGCCTTACAACCTTCTATGCTAAAAAGTAGTAGCAAAAATAACAAGGATAGAAAAGCCATCGCGACCCTCCTCACTGTGGAACCTCGTAGGAAAAGAATAACACCAAAAAGCTGGGTTTGTCAATGGAAAAGATTAGCCTTTCAACGCTCTTTTTAGCCCTGAGAATGTCCCCTTTTGAGGGATTGTAAGAAGAACCCGTGTAATGAAAGAACCTTAAAAGGTCCCAACCTTTGAAGGGAATTTCCAACTCTCTCAGCTCCACCTTTCTCAGCTTTCCCCCAAGATGGCGAAGCCTTTCAAGGATATCCTCCGGAGAAAGGAAGGGAAAGTCCAAAGGTTCAAGGCTTCCCTTAACGGGCATAGCACAGAGGAATTTCTTCCTGCAAACCCGGAATATTTCCCTAAAGCTCTGGTCTATGTAGGTCCAGTGCAGGGCAAAGTTGCTTACCACACAGTCAAAGCTCTTGTCCTTAAAGGGTATTGCCTCAGCCCTTGCGCAAAGACCCAGAAAACCTTTCTGTTTGTATATCCTCAGCATACTCCGAGAAATGTCAATACCCACCACCTTTTCCAAACCTTCACTACAAAAGCCGGTGCCACAGCCCGCATCAAGAACAGAACCCTCAATTGTATCTAAGCACTTTAGAATCTCCGCACTTTGCCTTTGAGGGATCGCCCAATCTTCATAGGTATTCGATGCCCTTGAGAACCTTAAAGATAACAGCTTCATTTTCCGGGAAGTGTCCTCCAGCAAAGGTTATTAATTTAGCCCTCTTGCTCAGATTGTAAAGCTCAAGGGCACCTCTGAGAGGAACGATAGGGTCCTCTGTGCCATGAAGTAAGAGAATGGGTTTATTTATATGAGGGATATAGCTTCTTAGGTCTGTGGAAAAGTAATCATCCAAAAGCTCAAGGGCTCCCTCAAGTTCCACCTTTGCATCAAAGGGCTTTGGGTATGCCCTTTTTCTGAACTCCTTTAAAAACTCCTCCCTTTCCTTCCTGAGCCTTAGCAAAAAGCCCTTTAGGTTTTTCCTATCCCAAAGGCAAGGAAAGCATGCGGTGGCACCTATTGAAAGTAGAGTCTTTACCTTAGAGGGAAAGAGCAGGGCTAAAAGCAAGGCTAAGGTGCCACCCATAGACCAACCTATCACCGTAGAATTGTTGGGAATTCTGATGGCAATCTCTTGGGCTAAAGCCCTAAGGTTTTTGCTTTTTAGCTTAGAATTTCCGTGAAAGGGCAGGTCTATCTTTACACCGGGAAAGGTTTTAAAGACCTCTGAGGAAAAGCCAAAGCCATGAATAAAAACAAGCGGGCCCGGAGGGACGCGAACCCCCGACCTAGGGATTAGAAATCCCTTGCTCTGTCCAGCTGAGCTACGGACCCTCGGGGCGACAGGACTTGAACCTGCGACCTCTGGCTCCCAAAGCCAGCGCTCTCCCACCTGAGCTACACCCCGTGCTAATATATTTTAATCAATGAAAATCTTACTTGCAACCCAAAACTTGGGAAAGTATAAAGAGATCAGGAGAATGCTGGAACCGCTCTCGGTGGAGGTTATACTGCCACAGGAAAAGTTGGATGTGGAGGAAAAGGGAAATTCCTTTATGGAAAACGCATACATAAAGGCAATGGCATACTTTGAAAAATACCGCATTCCCACCTTGGCAGACGATTCAGGGCTCGTGGTCCCATCCCTTGGGGGTTATCCGGGCGTCTTTTCCAGTCGGTTTTACTCCATAGATTGGGGCGGAAGGGAGGAGGTTCAAACTTCAGAGGATGAGGCAAACATAAGAAAACTCCTTAGGCTCATGAGGGATGTTTCCGATAGGAGGGCATACTTTAAGGCGGTTCTGTGCCTTGTTTTGGAAGAGGGGCTGAGCATCTTTTCCGAGGGCATCTGCGAGGGGGAGGTCGCACAAAGTCCTAAGGGCTCGGAAGGCTTTGGCTACGACCCTATTTTCAAGCCAAAGTCCTATGAAAAAACAATGGCGGAGCTGTCTCCACAGGAAAAGGACCTTATCTCCCACAGAGGCAAGGCCCTGAGAAAGTTAAAGGAGTTTTTGGAGATTTTGAAAAAGTGCAGATAGGAGTTATATTTGTATATGATGGATCGCATATTTGTGTGGGGCTACAATTTTAAAACCGCCCCAGTGGAGATAAGGGAGCTCTTAGCCTGTAGTAAGGAGGAACTTTGCGACCTTTTGACTGCGGTAAAATCTTACTCCGGGGTAAGGGAGCTTGTGATCCTAAACACCTGTAATAGGGTGGAAGCCTACGCAGTGGGAGAAGACTACCATCAGATGCACCTTTTGGTGTCTGCCTTTTTGGAGCTAAAGAAGGTAAGCCTCAGCTACAAAAAATACTCCTTCTTTTTGGAAGGGAAGGAAGCCTTAGCGCACATATTTAGGGTTGCCGGCGGTCTTGATTCTATGGTGGTGGGAGAGAGCCAGATAGTATCCCAGTTTAAAGAAGCCTTTAGATTAGCCAAGGAGTGCGGGGGGTTGGGAAAAATCCTAAATCGGGTCTTTGAAAAGTCCCTGAGAACCGCCAAAAGGGTGCGCACAGAAACGGGCATAGGCAAGAACGCAGTGTCCGTTAGCTATGTGGCGGTAGAACTGGCAAAGCAGATCTTCGGAAATCTCAGCAAGGCACAGGTGCTTTTGATAGGTGCGGGAGAGATGGCGGAGCTTGCTTCAAAGTACTTTAAAAAGCTAAAGTCAAGCATATTTATCGCCAACAGAACTTACCAGAGGGCTTTGGAACTGGCGAGGGAGCTGGAGGGCAATGTGCTAAGATACGAGGAACTGCCAGACCATCTTCATAAGTTTGACATAGTTCTTGTATCCACAGGGGCAAAGGGCTATGTGCTCACCAAGGAGATGGTAGAAACCGCAATGAAAAGGAGAGACTACCGCCCTATGTTTATCATAGACATTTCCGTGCCCAGGAACGCAGACCCAGACATAGAAAGCATAGACCAAGCCTTCCTGTATAACATTGACGACCTTAAGGGCATAGCCCAAGAGAACCTAAAGGGTAGGCTCAGGGAAAAGGAGAAGGGGGAGATCATAGTCTGGGACGAGGTGGAAAAGTTCTTCCGTTGGCTTGAGCTTCTTCCAATAGAGGAAAAGATCGTGAAAATCAAAAACTATTGGGCGGATGTGGAAAAAAGGGAGCCAAAGTTTAGGAGGTTTTTGCACCTTGCCCTTGAGAAGATAAAAAGAAATCCTTCGGAGGGTGAAAAGTTGATTAAAATACTTCTTGAGGAGGTTAAAGAAGATGGAAACAAGGTCAGAGAACTATCCTATGTCCATAACCGAGTTGATGGAGCTGGAGTCTGAGTACTCCATAAAGGCGTACATACTCATAAAGGCAGACCCGAGGGAGATCCCGTCAATAATGCTCGCCCTTTCCACCTTTGAAGGCGTCAGAACCGCAGATGTTGTAACGGGTCCTTACGACATTATTGTCTTTGTGGAGGTAAAAAATCAGGACGAGCTGGGAAGGTTGGGTATAAACAAGATCCACTCCTTAGAGGGGGTGAGGGAAGCCCTCACCTGCGTGGTGGTCAGAATATGAACTACCCAAAGGTTGTGGAGGAGGAGGACAGGATAATTGTTATATACTCGGAGGAGCCTCACCACTATGTGGAGGAGGACGACGGCGTTTTGATATATTACTCCAAGCTCTGGGAAGTGGTTAAAATAGTTATCAAGAAGGATGAAAAGCATCACATCATCAAGCTCTGACTTTCTTGTGATAAGGGGAGGTAGGAAGCTAAGGGGAAGGGTAAAGGTCTCGGGTTCAAAAAACGCAAGCCTTCCCATACTCATAGCAAGCCTTTTAACCGAGGAGCCCTGCATTGTAAAAAGGGTGCCCAATCTCTTGGATGTTAAAACTACCTTTGAGCTCTTGAACACCCTTGGGGCACGGGTGCATTTTGAAGAGGGGAAGGCTGTGGTCCATGCACAAACGCTGAACTCCTACCTTGCACCAGACCATATAGTGAGAAGGATGAGGGCTTCTATACTTGTGGCTGGTCCCCTTTTGGCACGCTTTGGTCGTGCGGTGGTGGGCATGCCCGGTGGCTGTTCCATAGGGGCAAGACTCATCGACCAGCATCTAAAGGTCTTTGAAAAGGGAGGGGCAGTTATAAACGTGAAAGAGGGCTACCTTCATATGGAGGTTCAAAAAGTAAAACCAGTGGAGCATACCTTTGAGGTTATAACCGTTACGGGCACAGAAAATGCCCTTATGTTTTTGAGCAGATGTCCAAAGAGAAGCGTTCTCAGAAACATTGCCTTGGAGCCAGAGGTGATGGACCTGGTGGATGTTCTTAAAAAGATGGGTGTAGAAATAGAGGTGGAGGGAAGGACTGTGGTTATAAGGGGAAGGGAGGATTTGGCGGGTTTTGAGCACGAGGTAATACCAGATAGAATTGAGGCGGGCACCTTGGCGGTGGCAGGCTTTTTGACGGGTGGAGAGGTACTCTTAGAGGGTGTTAGGATAGACCACATGGGTGCCCAGATAGAAAAGTTAAAGGAGGCGGGTGCCAAGGTGGAAATCTTGGGCATAGACCGGGTCAAGGTCTGTGGGGACGGAAGACCGGAACCTTTGGAAATATCCACCGCAGAGTATCCGGGCTTTCCCACAGACATGCAAGCCCAGTTTATGGTGCTCTGTGCGGTGGCAAAGGGCATCTCCCACATAACGGAAAACATCTTTGAAAACCGCTTTCAGCATGTAAATGAGCTTCAAAGAATGGGGGCAAACATAAGCCTTAGGGGTAGGACTGCCATCGTGCACGGTGTAGAAAGATTGGGTGGGGCGGAGGTCTTTTCCACAGACCTGAGGGCAAGCGCCAGTTTGGTTTTGGCAGGGCTCATTGCTGAGGGAACAACCACAGTCAGGGACATATACCACTTAGACAGAGGTTATGAAGGCTTAGAGGAAAAGCTAAACCAACTTGGTTCAGACATAGAGAGGATAAAGGATGCAAACACTGTTGGATAGGGCAAAGATTTTACAGTCTGCACTTCCTTACATCAGGGAATTCTACGGGAAGGTCTTTGTTATAAAGTATGGCGGTTCTGCCATGGTAAACGAGCAACTAAGGGACAGCTTTGCCCGGGATGTGGTGCTCTTGGCTTACGTGGGTATAAAGGTGGTGGTGGTGCACGGGGGAGGTCCCCAGATAAGTCAAACCTTGGAAAAGTTCGGTCTAAAGGCGCATTTTGTGGGTGGCGTCAGAAAGACGGACGCAGAAACCATGCATGTGGTGGAGATGGTGCTCTCGGGGGACATAAACAAAGACATAGTTGCCCTTATAAACACCCACACTCAAAAACCCATATACGCAGTGGGGCTCTCCGGAAGGGATGGAGAGCTGGTGAGGGCAAAAAAGCTTGACAAGGAAAGCTACTTTAAAGAGCTTGGTTTAGAAGTGCCAGAGGAAGACCTTGGATTTGTGGGAGAAGTGGAGGAGGTGAACGTGGAGCTATTGCAGGCACTTCTAGAAAGAAATTACATCCCAGTTATTGCACCGGTGGGGGTAGGAGAGGGTGGTCAGGCTTACAACATAAACGCAGACCTCTGCGCGTCAAAGGTAGCACAAGCCCTAAAGGCTGAGAAGGTGATCTTTTTAACAGACACGGAGGGTGTAAAAGACAGAGATGGTTCGCTCATATCCACCCTGTCCGCCCAAGATATTCCAAAGCTTATCTCCGAGGGTGTGGTAAAGGGAGGCATGATTCCAAAGCTCAAAAGTTGTATGTCCGCCTTAAAGGAAGGAGTAAAGAAGGTGCATATAATAGACGGGCGTGTGCCCCACTCTATACTTTTGGAAGTTTTCACCGACGAAGGGATAGGAACACAGATCGTTCTGTAGTCTAAGCCCTTTTGTTCCAAAATCCTCTCTCTTTTCTCTCTTTAAAGGTTAGTTCTGTGCTATGAAGGGAAAGCTCTTTTAGAACCCTTGCCATCTCCTTTTCCGCCTTCTCAAGCCTTCTTTTTGCATACTCCACATACTCCTCGGAGATATCTATGCCTATGTATTTCTTTCCCAAAAGCTTAGCGGCTACAAGGGTAGTTCCAGTTCCACAAAAAGGGTCTATAACAATTCCATCCTCTTCCTCAAGCAAGCTTGCTATGATCCGTGTGGGAAGTTCTATGGGAAATACTGCGGGATGTTCTTTATGTCCTTGCTCTGGGCGAATTTCCCATATGGATGTTAATTTGGCGTGCTTGGGCTTTAACTCTTTTGGCTTTCCTTTCACAAGCCAATAAATTCTTTCTTCCACCTGCCAAAACCTCCATCCTCTTATGTTGCCCGCAATTTTTCTGTTCCAAATGATCTCCTGCCATATGTTCCACTTGGTTTTAAGTAGCCACTGTAAGGGATGGATCATTTTTCCGTCTTCGTAGCGCACTTTGTGATTGTAGAAAAAGGACCCTCCTTCTTTTATCACTCTGTAGAGTTCATTTAAAACCTCCACCTGCCAGCTCTGATACTCCTCCTCTGGCATAACATCCCTGTAGCCCTTGTATCGGACTTTATCCAC
>DAIRFT010000155.1:0-1333 GCA_036794885.1 Thermocrinis sp.
TCTAAATACTCCTCTGCATTAGCCTTGTAGGGTGCAATGAACTTCCTTACCCTCTCGGAGAATATTTCCGCACCACCGCCAGGAATGGCGTCAAGCCCAGCATCCTTTAGTTCTTTGAGAATATCTTCATAACTTCTCCTTGATATTTTTGCCATGTGGTGGATCTCTATGGCAGTCCAAGCCTTTACCACCACCTGCGGAAACCTACTTTTAATTTCCCGCACCAAACCCACATAATCCTCCACCTTCCAATGGGGTGGCACACCGCCCACAATATGCACCTCTCTGCCACCTTGGTGATAGGTCTCCTCCACCTTTTTTAAAATCTCCTCCAAGTCCATCTCGTAAGCCCTTGGGTCAGACTTGAGAACACCAAAGGCACAAAAGTTGCACTGATAGACGCATATGTTGGTGGGGTTGATCTGTCTATTTACCACAAAGTAGGCGAACATACCGTTCTTTTGCCTATTAACATACTCCGCCAGCGTGCCAATGTATGCAAGCTCGTTGGAATTGAAAAGGGTCAGTGCGTCTTCGGGGCTGAGCCTTTTGCCCTCCAAAACCTTCTCACCGATCCGCCTTAAAGAAACATCCTTCTGAGCCTTCAGCAAAGCTTCCAGTTCCATAGATTTAAGGATAAGCCAAGGTGCTTCAAAACGCAAGGAGTTTTTTAGACCTCCGTTGCCTTCACTCGTATCGGAGTTAAAATTAACCTCATGGAAAAGTTCGGCACCCTGCAAATTATAGGTAGCCTGATATTAGTTTTAGGTGGGGTTGCGGGGATCTTTTGGTATTTCACAAAGCAGATGGAAAAAACCTTTGATGTATTTACCAAACAGATTGAGGAAAGGTTCAAAATATTTACCGATAACATAGAAAAGAGATTTGAAACATTCATCCATAACAACGAAAGAAGGTTTAACGAATTCATACAACACAATGAGAGGAAGTTTAACGAATTCACACAGCAGATCGGCAAAATGTTTGAACTTCATACCCAGCAAAACGAAAGAAAGCTTGAAGAATTTACACAGCACAACGAAAGAAGGTTTGACGAATTCACTCAACACAACGAGAGAAAGTTTAACGAATTCGCACAGCAGATTGGTAAAATGTTTGAACTTTACACGCAACAAAACGAAAGAAGGTTTGAAGAATTTACACAGCACAACGACAAAAGATTTGAAGAATTCATTCAACACAACGAGAGAAAGTTTAACGAATTCACTCAACAGGTTAGCAAAATGTTTGAGTTACACATACAGCAAAACGAAAGAAAGCTTGAGGAATTCACGCAACAAAACGAAAGAAGGTTTGAAGAATTCACTCAACA
>DAIRFT010000156.1:0-1314 GCA_036794885.1 Thermocrinis sp.
TTTTGGAGGCGGGCAAAGTCTATATTGTGGATAAGGATAAATTTTTAAAGCTTGCGGACAAGTATAAAATCTCAGTGGTGGGATTGCCCATTACATCCTCCCCTTAACCCCATACTTGTATGCCCATTTTACGCCAAAGGCTCCCTCTTTAACGTATAAAACCAGCGTATCTCCCACATCAACCCTTCTGTAAAATCTTTCAGACACGCGAAGGGAACAGCTTCCCGCATAGTCAAGTTTAAGCCTAAAGCCTCCCCTGTTGAGGCGGTATTTATCTATAATTTTTGCCTCAATCCTTGTTGGCGATGACCTATCAAACTTGGCGTTGAAAGGGTCCAAAATTGTCAAAGGGACAAGGTAGTATCCCGCAAAATATACAATAAACAAGGGTAGAAGATAGGCTTTTAGATGAAAGTGTTTTCCTAAAATTAACACAGAGAGGACAAAGTGGGCAATAAATACGGGAGTTAGGATCTTTAAGCCCAAGATGTATAGTTCACCTTCGCAGAGAGCCTTGTAGTAGCCCTGTTCCCTCCAGTAAAAGCCTAAGGCGAATAGCAGGAGGAATATCCCAAATGGTATGTAAAAGAGAAGCCAATTTCTTAGTTTGTGCTTTTGCACACCGAGGGCGGAGCTTGGCAGACCCTCTAAGCTTGGTATAACTTCAAGCATGAACTCTATCGCCTTTTTTACATCTTCTGTAGTTTTGCTGTCTATCTTTCTGATAGAAATACTGACCTTAAGGGTATTTCCCTCTATCTTGAAAGAGGAAAGGTTCGGCACTCTTTTTTCTTCTATCAAAGTAAGAAGCTTGGAATGTTTCAAAACTCTATCTGCCCACTCCTCATCGTCATAAAAAACATCAAAGCCTCCACCCAAAAGCTTTCTTTCAATGGAAAGGTAGCCGTTTATAGGCAGGTTTGTGCTTATAGTTATGTAATTCCATGCAGAAATTTGGAATTTTCTGTCTCCAAGGCTTAAGATTGCTTTTGGAGGAATGTAAGAGATGATTTTTGCACCCAAACTTCTATAAAGACCTATGACATTCCTGTAGGCTCTGACTATTAGGAAAGAGACAAGGGCAAGGATTAAAACAGCTAACAGCTTAAAAAAATCCTCCAGTCCTTAGCCCTCCATTGTTGGATTATCAACTTTCGTGCCTTCTTAGGCTATTGAGCATAAACCTGAGTGCGAAATATCCCAGCAATGCCAAAAGCCCGACCTCCAAAAGCCCCGGAGCGCCCACTTGAAAGCCATGCCCCAAAAGTAAAGATAGCAGAGCTCCCAGTATCAAACCTCCCACAAGCCACCTAA
>DAIRFT010000024.1:0-8878 GCA_036794885.1 Thermocrinis sp.
CTGCGATGTCTCCGCAATCTCTCCAAAACTTTGCCTTTCCTCGGTTTGTAAGCTCCAAAGGATTTATCTCCACAAGGCTGGCATCCAACTCCTCGTAAGCCCTATACAAACCCAGGGCGATCTTTACAAAATCATTAACAGGCAGACCCAGTTTAAAGGCAAGATTTCTTGCCTGGGAGGGCATGAGACCAAGGTCTGGGTCAATGTGTAGCATGTGGATGGCTTCTGGCTTTTCCTTTGCCACCTCCTCAATCTCCATACCACCCTCTGCAGAAGCCATCAGCACAGGCTTAGAGACAGACCTGTCTAAGGTTATGGAGAGATAATACTCCTTTTCTATGGGCGTTGCCTTCTCTATCCAAACCCTGTTTACGGGCTTTCCATCGGGACACTGGAAAGTCTTTAGCACCTTTCCAAGCATACCCTCCACCGCAGTTTCGAGCTCTTCCATGCTTTTTACCAGTTTTACACCGCCTGCCTTGCCCCTTCCACCGCAATGCACTTGGGCTTTAACCACCAAGGGAAATTCACCAAGTTCCTCTGCCACTTGTCTGGCTTCCTGTAAGCTGAAGGCTACCTTACCCTCTGGAACGGGAAGGTTGTATTTTTTTAGAATTTCCTTTGCCTGGTGCTCGTGCAACTTCATGCTTACCCCCTAAGAGAGTTTGTTAAATTATACCACTGTTGGCTTAAAATTATCTCCTATGGAATTTCCTAAGCTAAGACCCAGAAGGCTGAGGTTATCAGAAAATATAAGAAGGCTCGTCCGAGAGACCCGGCTTAACCTTGACGACCTCATATACCCCATCTTCGTCAGATACGGAGAGAACATAGTGGAAGAGGTCCCATCCATGCCCGGTGTTTATCGCTACAGCTTGGACAGGGTGGTGGATGCGGTAAAGGAGGTCAGAGACCTTGGCATACCCGCCATCATACTCTTTGGAATACCTGAGCACAAGGACGAAGTAGGTTCCGACACTTGGTGCGAGCATGGTATAATCCAGAGTGCCCTCAGAAGGATCAAAAAGGAAGTGCCCGAGATGTATGTAATAACCGATGTATGCTTTTGTGAATACACCACTCACGGGCACTGCGGTGTGTTAAAAGGTCATACCGTGGACAACGACCTGACCCTTGAGAACTTGAAAAAACAGGCAGTTTCCCACGCAGAGAACGGTGCGGACATGGTAGCCCCTTCGGGTATGATGGACGGTATGGTTCAAGCCATAAGGTCTGCCCTTGACTCTGCGGGTTATACCCACATTCCAATAATGGCATACTCTGCCAAGTTTGCCTCCGCTTTCTACGGTCCCTTCAGGGATGCGGCAGAGTCTGCCCCCGCCTTTGGAGACAGGAGAAGCTATCAGATGGACCCCGCCAACGCAAAAGAAGCCCTAAAGGAGGTGCTTTTGGATGTGCAAGAAGGTGCAGACATAGTTATGGTAAAGCCCGCTTTGGCATACCTTGATATAATAGCCAAGGTAAAAGAAATAACCCTTTTGCCAGTCTGTGCCTACAACGTTAGCGGAGAGTACGCCATGATAAAGGCAGGTGGAAAGCTCGGCTGGATAGATGAGGAAAAGGTAATGATAGAAACTTTAATATCCATAAAGAGGGCTGGGGCGGACATGATCATAACTTACTTCGCAAAGGATGTAGCAAAGCTCATAAACAAGGGCTTAATTTGAATGCTGTTTTTCTATAACCTTAGGGAGTTTTTAAAAGTATTTTTGCTACTCAGTTTGGTTTTTAGCCTTCTTCTGGGCTTTTATTCGTTGGTGGATGTTCTGCTCTTATACAAAGTGTCTGCACCGCATATAATCCCAAAGGCTATACTAACAACCGTATTTTTAAGCTTTTTCTACACTGCACCCATCTTAAACTGCCTTGCCCTGATGGTATATATGAGAAGGGTGTTTAAAAAATCTTATGACAGGCTTTCTTATTCATTTGGTCTGTCGCCATTGAGATTTTTTATGCCTGTTTTGGCGCTTTCTTTCATTCTTTCCCTTCTACAGCTTGCTTTAAGCTACAGCTTTTATCCAAAGGTCTTTAAAAATGCCTACGCAATTGAGAGGGAGTTTAAAAAGGGAAAGGCAAAGGAGGAGCTTGTTTTAGACAACCTATGGCTCAGCTTGGGGGAGGGAGAAAAAAAGTCTTACATAAGAATAGGTTTTGCAAACCTAATGGATGGTAAGGTTTATGATGTCTTGTCCATATCTTTGGAGGGTAATTACATAGATGGAGTGCTCTACGCCAAAGAGGGGCTTTGGAAAGACAAAAGTCTAACGCTCATTGGGGCGGAAAGGAGTTATTTTGCTGATGGATTGAAGGAAAAGAAGGATATAACCTTAGAGTTTATATCCGTGGATGATGCAAGGGCTTTTGGAGAAAAGCTGAGCCACTTAAGGATGGATAAGCTAATTTCCCTTTATTCTTTGGCGGGTTTTTTGGGTATGAACAGGGATGTTTATCTGGCGGAGCTTTTGCTAAGGCTCGTTGTTAGCCTATCTGTGATCGCACTTACCTTACCCTTAGCCTACCACCTTTTAAAGGAACGTAGCTTTCTAAAGCCATCCATTTTTTTTCTTCTTTACATAGCCCTTTACATACTTAGCCTGAACCTTATAAAGATCACCGCCCAAGAACTGGGACGCAGTCCCCTTTTGGGGGCTTTGCCCTTTTTTGTGCTTGTTTTACTCTCCTTCAGAAGCCTTTACTATCTGGGCAAAGGATTCAGGGTCTAAGCTGGCGGTTCCCACCAAAAGACCATCCACATCGGGCATGGAAAGAAAGTCTTTGGCGTTCTTTGGGCTTACACTGCCTCCATACAAGACCCTGACTTCTCCCAAAAACTCTTTTATAAACCTATGGACAAACTGGGCATCCTCCGGTGTGGCGGGCGTTCCTGTGCCTATTGCCCAAACGGGCTCATAAGCAATGTCAATCTTGCCCGCCAAATCCTCCAAACCAGACAATCCAAGCTTTAGCTGGCTTTCCACCACCTTTAAGGTCATGCCCGCATTTCTGTCTTCTATCTTTTCTCCCACGCAGAGGATGGGTCTTAGCCCCTTTTCCAAGCAGGCTATAACCTTTTTGTTTATCATCTCGTCGGTTTCTCCAAAGAGCCACCTTCTTTCTGAGTGCCCAACTATAACATAAGACACGCCAAGTTCCTTAAGCATGCTAAGGGATATTTCTCCCGTAAAGGCTCCCTTTTCCTCATAGTGGCAGTTTTGGGCTCCAAGCCTTATATGGCTATCTTTTAGCATTTCTCCTGCCACACAAAGGGAGGTAAAGGGAGGACAAAGAAGAATTTCCGTGTTTTTAACATCCCTTACAAGTTCCAAAAACTTTGTTATGTACTCCCTTGTTTGGGAGGGGGTTTTGTTCATTTTCCAGTTGCCCGCAATCAGTCTCATAGCAAAATATTCTACAATATTTGTATGGAAAGGGCTTTAGTAGGCATAATAATGGGAAGCATCTCCGACTGGGAGTATCTAAAGCCCGCCTATGAAGTTTTGAAGGAGTTTGGAGTGCCCTGCGAGGTTAAGGTGGTCTCCGCCCATCGCACGCCGGAACTTATGTTTGAGTACGCCAAAACCGCAAGGGAAAGGGGCATAGAGGTGATCATCGCCGGTGCGGGAGGTTCTGCCCATCTGCCGGGTATGACCGCCTCCATGACCACCCTGCCAGTTATAGGTGTTCCCGTACCCACAAAGCATTTGGGAGGTGTTGATTCTCTACACTCCATCGTCCAAATGCCCGCGGGCGTTCCTGTGGCTACTGTAGGCATTGGCAATGGTACCAACGCAGGACTTCTGGCGGTCAGGATCCTTTCCATAAAGGAGCCAGAGCTTGAGAAAAAATTGCAGGATTACACCAAAAAGTTGGAGGAAATGGTGGCTAAGATGAACGAAGACCTGAAAAATATGCTATAATAGATAAGATGGAGGAAGGAAATGGCACTGAGGATCAGGCTCTCTAAGTTCGGTAGAACCCACCATCCCATATACCGGATAGTGGTGATGGATAGCGGTTCTCCAAGGGAAGGTAAGTATGTGGATATTTTGGGGACCTATGACCCAAAGAGAAAAGAGCTTTTGGATATCAAGCCAGAAAAGGTAAAAGAATGGCTTGAAAAAGGTGCAGAACTTACCGACAGGGCAAAAAGCATACTCAAAAACGCAAAAATACTCTAAAAGGAGGTAGTTCCATGAGCCAACTGAGAGACATCGTAGAGATCACCGCCAAGTCTCTTGTGGACAACCCCAATGGGGTCAATGTGGTAGAAATAGAAGGGGAAAAGACCATAGTTATTGAACTGAGGGTGGACAAGGCGGACATAGGAAAGGTAATAGGTAAGCAGGGCAGGATCGCCCGAGCCCTCAGGACTATCCTATCCGCCATGGGTAGGAAGACCAACAAGAGGGTGGTTTTGGAAATACTAGAGTGATATATTCTTTAGATGCACTATACGACCACCCTCCACTAAGATAGCGTCTACCCTGCACTCCTGTGCAGGGGCTTTTGAAAGAAACTCTTCTGCGCATTTGTAGATACGTTGGAGTTTTCTGTAGTCAATACGCTCCGCTGGGTTTAGCTTTGTGGTTGTTCCCTTAACCTCCACGAAAACTAAAACATCTCCGTCTAAGGCTATAATGTCTATTTCTCCACCTCTGCAATAGAAGTTCCTGTGAAGGATCCTATACCCAAGATTTGTTAAATATTCGCAGGCTATGTCTTCAAAACCCTTACCCTTCTTCAATTTCCTTTATGACCTCCTCCAAGGTTATGGGAGTGGTGCCCAGCTTTCCTACCACTATGCCTGCGCATAGGTTTGCAAGCTCACAGGCAATATGCCAATCCTTGGTGGCTATGTAAGCAGAGGTAAGCACAGCCACCGCGGTATCTCCTGCACCCGAAACATCATAAACCTGCCTTGCCCTTGCGGGAAAGTGAAAGTATTCCCTATCAAATAGGGACATGCCCTTTGCACCCAAGGTTATAACCAAAGTCTTCAGCCCAAGCTCCTCTTTTAGCTTCCATCCGAGCGTTTCCACCGGTTTGTCTCCGCCCATCTGCTTTGCTTCCTTTTCGTTGGGGGTCATGAGGTCCGCACCAAAGTAAAGATGCTTATTAACAGGTCTTGGGTCTATGGAAACAAAGACTTTTTTTTCTTTTATTCTGTCCATCAACTGCTGGCATACAACTCCCTTGGCATAGTCCGAGACTATAACCCCATCCACATCTACATCAAGCCTTTCAAGGAGTTCTTTTAAAACCTTTCCCTCTATTGGTCTTTTGTCTTCCCAGTCTATACGTAGGAGCTGTTGGGACAGAGAAACCACCCTTGCCTTTTCTGTGGTTGGTCTTTGGGGGTCCTCCACCGTTAGGTCCTCTATACCCGCAGACTTCATAAGCCCCCTTAGTATGTGCCGTCCATAGTCTGCTCCCACCACGCCCGCCAGGTAAGTTTTTACACCCAAGTTAGCCAAATTGTTTGCCACATTTGACGCCCCGCCTAAACGGAACTCTTCCCTTTCCACCTCCACCACCGGAACCGGTGCCTCGGGTGAGATCCTTTCCACCCTCCCAAAGATATACCGATCAAGCATAATGTCTCCAACCACCAAGATCTTTAAGTCCTTCAGTCTCCTAAGGGTCTCGAGCATCTTGTCCTTCATCAGTTTTAGTCTATCACAACCTGAACCTGATGCATCTCATAAACTTTTACAACAGACCGCAAATGGTATAAAATACTAAACCCACTATGGCTATAAAAAAGGTAGACAGGAAGGCTTTTTTGAACATAATAGAAACTGTGCTCTTTGTGGATTTCATAAAGGGGCTTTCGGTTACCCTTAAGAACCTTCTTCGAAAGCCCATAACCACCAACTACCCAGTGGAAAAGCTCACGCCCCCAAAGCGCTACAGGGGAGCCCATGGGCACTTTGTCTGGGATGGCACAGAGCCAGATTCCCTAAAGGCTATAGAAAAGTTTATGAGCTTTGAAAGGGGCAAAAGCAGATGCGTTGCCTGTTATATGTGTCAGACTGCCTGTCCTATGCCCACCCTGTTTAGGATAGAAGCGGTGCAAATGCCCGACGGCACAAAAAAGGTGGTGCGTTTTGATATGAACTTACTAAACTGTCTTTTCTGTGGTCTTTGTGTGGATGCCTGTCCGGTAGGCTGTCTTACCATGACGGACCTTTATGAACTGGCAGGATACTCCCGTAGGTCGGCTGTCCTTAAGATGGACAAGCTGGAAGAAAACGCCATAGACTGGAAAAAGAGAAGGGGCAACGAACCGGACAGAATTTGGATTGACGACGAACACAGAGAACGCCTTTGGGGGAAGATAGAGTGGAGTGGCTGATTTTCGGCTTTCTAAGTCTTTGGCTTTTGGTGTCGGTCTTTGGCACCCTTTTCCTGAAAAACCCGGTGCACGTGATCCTTGCCTTCCTATCGGTTATATTGGCTATAGCGGGCATCTTTTTGCACCTTGGGGCAGAGCTTTTGGCGGGTTTGCAACTCATAATATACGCGGTTGCCATAATCGTCTTTTATGTTCTGGTTATAACCACCATTCCTTGGGAAAAGGTAAAGAAATTTGAAGGCATTTACAAAAGAGAAGCCCTCTTGTCGGTGCCCTTTTTGCTGATCTCTTTCCTTCCCATCGCATACATGGTTTTGGAGGGTAGGTTCGCAGTTTCCGGGAGGGTTATAACGGAGGGCAACATTCAAAGCGTGGGTAAAGCTCTATTTACCAACTACCTCTTTCCTTTTGAGGTGGCTTCTGTTATACTTTTAACCGCAATGATCGGAGCCATCCTTCTCGGGAGGAAAGAGGAGTGAAAATAGAGGTCGCTTATATTCTTATAAGCATCTTTTTATTCCTCTCTGGGCTTTTTGGTGTTATCATAAGGAAAAACCTTATAACCCTTTTGGTGAGCACGGAGCTAATGCTGAACGGTGTGAATGTAGGGCTTGTTAGTATGGACAAAATGGTGGGTGGTGTAGAAGGGCAAGTTTTCGCCCTCTTTGTGCTTACCGTAGCTGCGGCGGAGGTGGCGATAGGTTTGGGCTTGGTGGTAGCCATATTCCGCCTGAGAGGTTATGAAGGTTCCTCTGAAATAACCCAACTAAGGGACTGATATGGAAGCATTGTTAATTATTCTATTCCCCCTTCTTGCCTTTTTGCTTATAGGACTTTTTGGCAGAAGGCTGGGAGATTTACCCTCAGCAATCATAGCAGTTTTGGGAAGTGCCCTCTCTTTTCTCTTCTCTATCCCTGCCCTCTTGAAAGCTTTGGACTCTCCTTTTTCTGTGAAACTCTACGACTTTATAAGCCTTGGTTCTTACACCCTCACCCTCGGTCTCTACTTTGACCCGCTTTCTGCCATCACCACTTCCCTCGTATGTTTTATTTCAACCCTGATATTTATCTACTCCATAGGATACATGGAAAACCTCTTCGGACAATGGACCTACAAATTCTACGCATACCTCTCTTTATTCCTCTTTTCCATGCTACTCATAGTGCTATCGGATAACCTGCTTGGCATGTTCTTCGGTTGGGAAGGTGTGGGATTGGCATCTTATCTTTTAATCGGCTACTTCCACCAGCAAAAATACGCCACAAACTCAGCCTTTGAAGCCTTCGTTATGAACCGCATAGGAGACTGGCTGTATCTGTTTGGCATATTCTCCATCTTTTACCTCTTTGGAAGCCTTAACCTTTTGGAGATATTCTCCAAGGTCAAAGAAATAGACCCTAACCTGCTTGGGCTGGCAGTTTTACTACTCTTTGGTGGTGCAGTAGGAAAGTCAGGACAGGTTCCACTCCACACATGGCTACCAAACGCCATGGCAGGTCCCACGCCCGTGTCAGCCCTTTTGCACTCTTCCACCATGGTAGCGGCTGGCGTGTATATGGTAGCAAGGCTTTACCCTGTGTTTGAGTCTGCACCACAGAGTTTGAAGGTGGTAGCCCTGATTGGAGGAATTACTGCGCTGTTTGCATCGCTGGCGGCTACATCCCACACAGACATAAAGAAGATCATAGCCTTTTCCACCATGAGCCAATTAGGTCTGATGTTTTTAGCCTTGGGCATAGGAGACAAAAGTTCTGCCATGTTTCATTTAACAACCCATGCCTTTTTCAAGGCACTACTGTTTTTGTCGGCGGGTTCCATAATACACGCCTTTCACCATCATGTTCATGACATATATGAGGTGGGAGGTCTCAAAAAGTACATGCCCATAACCTATGCTACCTTTTTTGTGGGGGCTTTAGCGTTAGCGGGCATATTTCCCTTTGCGGGATTTTGGAGTAAGGACCTGATAATAGCCAGTAGCTATGAGGCGTCTTTTGGTTTGGGAGTGTTTGTAAGCTTTGTAAGCTTTTTGACCGCTTACTACATATTCAGGGAAGGGTTTGTGATGTTTTACGGACCGGAGAAGCACGAAAAGCACTTTGAGGAGGAACCGCATGAAGCACCCTCTGTGATGCTTGTGCCCATGGTGGTGTTAGCGATAGGCTCAGCGGTAGTGGGCTTTTTTGAAGGTTGGTATATGAGTGCGTTAAAGGATCACAAGGAGATGCATGTGGAAATAGCCATAAGTTCGGTGGTAATAGCCCTTTTGGGAATAGGTTTGGCGTATTTGGTGTTTGTCAAGAGGGTTTTGGACCCAGAAAAGCTGTATCAATCTCTAAAGCCCGTTCATACCACCTTCAGAGAACAGTTCTTCACGGAAAGGTTATACCACAAGGGATTTGCAAGGGGCTATATGGAGCTTTCAAGAGGTCTTTTCTTGGTGGGTGATAGGTTCTTAATAGATGGTTTTATAAACCTTCTGAACTTTCTTTACTTTA
>DAIRFT010000157.1:0-1293 GCA_036794885.1 Thermocrinis sp.
ATTACGACACAGTAAGAAACAGAAAAAACAAAGGCTTGCCCGTTAGCATAGGAGCCCTGGAGAAGTTTGTGGGGGACTTTGTGCGTATATCGGGCGTTCAGTTGGAGCAAAGGGCAGAACCTACTGGAAGGCGGGTTGCGGTAGTGGGTGCGGGTCCCAGTGGTTTGGCCTGTGCATATGAACTTTCTATGCTTGGACACAGCGTGGATGTTTATGAAGCCCTTCCAAAGGCTGGTGGAGTTATGACCTATGGCATACCTACTGCAAGACTGGACAGGAGTATATTAGATTGGGAAGTGGAAAGGCTCAAAAGACTTGGGGTGCGTTTCTTTTTTGGATGGGTGGTGGGAAGGACCGTTAAGTTGGAGGAGCTTTTGGAAAAATACGATGCGGTGTTTTTGGGAGTTGGTGCGGGAAGGGGAAGCCTTGGCATAAAGGGAGACCACCTAAAGGGCGTCTATTCTGCCATTGAGGTCCTAACTCGGGTGGGTCTGCTAAAGGCAAACGAGTTTCCTCACTCTGCCACGCCGGTGGAACTTGGTAAGCGCACTGCCATAATAGGTGGAGGCTTTACTGCGGTGGATTGTGCCATAACCGCCCTAAGACTTGGGGTAGAGACTCACGTGCTATACAGAAGGACACGGGAAACATCCTCCGCAAGGGATGAAGAGTGGGACCATATAGCGGAGGAGGGTGCCATTTTACATTGGCTTACTCAACCGGTGGAAATTTTAGGTGATGAAGAAGGAAGGGTAGTGGGTGTTAAGTGTATAAAGATGCGACTTGGAGAACCAGACCAGAGCGGAAGACCAAAACCAGAACCGGTGCCGGGTTCCGAACACATAATAGAATGCGACTCGGTGATCTTTGCCATAGGACAAAAGGCAAACCCAGTAGCCTACGGAGAGATCAAGGGCTTGGAGCTAACCCCTTGGGGCACCGTCAAGGTGGATGAAGAGTTTAGAACCAGCGTAGAAGGTCTTTTTGCAGGCGGGGATGTGGTTAATGGGGGAGACACAGTGGTAAGGGCGATAGCCCACGGCAGAAAAGCTGCAAAATCTATACACAGGTATCTTATGGAGGTCAAGAAATGAAAAAGGCAGCCATAATTCTTGCGGTGGTTTTTGTGGGCTTTTTTGTGTTCAGGGCTTGCGGAACAAGCCCAGAGGAGGCATCAGAAGGCACAGTAAAGGAGTTCATCTCTGCAATAAAGGACGGTGATGGCAAAGAGGCAGTAGAGCTACTCTATCCACCCTTCAGGGATGCCCTCGTGCAGGATGTAAAACTGCCCCT
>DAIRFT010000158.1:0-1233 GCA_036794885.1 Thermocrinis sp.
TCAGGTTTGCCATCTGAGGGAAAAGCTCAAGGGAAAAGGCAAAGGAAAGGCTCAAAAGAAGGGTCAAAAACCTCATACCTTTCGCTCAAACTTGATCTTTTTGGGAAGTTCTTCCAGCCAGCCTAAGGCGATGTGAAAGTTTCTTTCCAAAATTCCCTTTATCTTTGTCATCTCCTCCTCCAACTCCAAAAGTTCCTCCCTCTTCATCTGAGGAATTTCCTTTAAAAGCTCCTCCAACTCCTTTAATACCTCCTCCGGTTTAAAGGGGTCTGTTAGCAACTGCTCAAGCCTTTTTAACCTTTCCCTCATGTCTCAACACAAACATCAGGGCAAAGGAAGATAAAACCATAAGAAGAGATACAATTTGATTCCACGTTAGCCCTATGGGTTCTATGGGTGGAGTAACGCCCCTGTAAAACTCCAAAAAGAACCTGAGGGCGCCGTAAAGAAGAAGGTAAAGGCTAAAAACTGCACCATCAAAGGGTTTTCTCCTGTAAAAGAAAAGCAGAATAAAAAAGATCAGCAGCAGTCCAAAGAACTCCATAAGCTGGGTGGGATAGAGGGGCATGTAGGGAGGTGCCACAGCACCCTCTGGAAACACCACATAGAAAAAGGGAAACTTGCTTGAGAGATGTATGCCGGATGTGATGTTGTCCTCAAGGAAGGGTTTTCCATAACAGCATCCCGCTGAGGTGCATCCGAGCCTTCCTATGCTGTGGGCTATGGCTATGGCTATGGCGCTGAGGTCTGCTGTCTTCCAAAGGGGCAGTTTGTATCTGTGTATGCTGAAGAGGGCACCCAAAAGACCTCCAATCAGACCACCAAAGAAGGTAAGCCCCCCTTGCCATATGGCAAATATGTCCAATATTTTCCCTACCTGCTCCGGATGTTCTAAGATATAGGCAATTCTTGCGAAAACTATACCAAAAAGCAATGTAATGAGTAGGGTGTTTTCTAAATGGGTTGTATTTAAACCCTCTTTTTTGCCAAATCTCAAAAGCAAAAAGTAGCCCACAAAAACACCAAGGGCAACCAAAACTCCGTAGGTGTATATCTTTATACCAAAAAATTCAAAGAGCACTGGGAACATTAGAACTTAACCTCCTCCACGTTTATAGTAAAGGTAAGATCTTCCCAATTGACTTTGACCCTTCTGTAGTAGCCCTCGGGCGCCTTCTGTCCGTAGGTAAGGGTTATCAGTCTATCCCTTTTTTTGTCAAAAACCTCCACCTT
>DAIRFT010000159.1:0-1228 GCA_036794885.1 Thermocrinis sp.
TATGGCAAGCATAACGGGTATAACCTTCTCCTTATCTACACCCAAAAACTCCTTTAATCTCTCTTCGTCAAAGCCCTCCATCGGATGGGTTTCTAACCCATAAGCCCTTGCAACGATCATAACCGTCATACAAAAGAGGGCGGTATCTCTTATAGCCTTTCTTACAGCCCTCTCTCTGTCGGTCCATCCCCTCTGGATGTTCTCCTTTAGATTTTCCTTTGCCTCTTTGGGTATGTAGCCGAGCTCCACCCAGCTGTCCAGGATCCCATCCACATGCTCAAAGCCTGCCCTTGGGTTTGCAATAAACACTATGTTGGTGGAGGCATCCTCTACCTTTTGCTGTCCGTAGCATATGTCCTTTAACTGCCTTTTTTTCTCCTTGTCCTTTACTACCACCACTTCCCAAGGTTGGAGGTTGTATCCGGAGGGTGCGGTGGCGGAGATCTCTAAAATCTCCTTTATAAGTTCATCTGGAACTTCTTCTGTTGGGTCAAAGAATGTAATTGACCTCCTTTCGGTTATCAGCCTTAGGCATTCTCTCACGGCAAACCTCCCTCGTAGGCTTTGATTAAGTATAAGCCAATAGCCTTCTTCAGGCAACGGGCTTTTTGCGGTTTATAGGAGAGTTCTTACATACTCAGAGGTCATTGGTAGTTGATTGACCTCTATGCCATACCCCCAGAGTAGGGCATTTGCCACCGCGGGTGCTATGGGTGGAAGACCGGGCTCTCCCACGCCGCCCATACGTCCTTGCCCTTTTACTATATGCACCTCTATCTCCGGCGTCTCTTCCATAGTAAGGAGAGGATAGGTATCAAAGTTAAGGCTCTGAGGACCTCCCTTTGAAAAGCTCACCCTTTCCTTTAGGCTCGCACTTAAGCCCATAATTATGGAACTCTCCATCTGAGAAACCACCAAATCCGGATGCACCACTGTGGGACCCAAATCTATCACGCATACAACCTTATGCACCCTTATTTTGCCCGTTTTTTTGTCCAAGGAGACCTCTGCACATTGGGCTACATAACTTCCAAAGGAGAAATGATAAGCTAATCCCATAGCCCTTCCCCTGTGGGAACCCTTGCCCCATCCCGATTTTTCAGCACACACCTCTACTACCCTCCGAGCCCTTGGATTTTTGGAGAGTAGTTCAAGCCTTAGCTCCACTGGGTCTCTGCCACCCGCCTTGGCGAGCCTGTCTACGAACGTCTCAAGGGTGAAGGCATTG
>DAIRFT010000160.1:0-1202 GCA_036794885.1 Thermocrinis sp.
CCAAAGAAGACTTTGACAAAAGGATAACAATCGGGACTGATGGAATAGACCCCTTTCCAAAGGAAAGGGTATGGGTTTTGGAACACTACCTAAAGCTTTTAGGTCTGCCTTCCTATTATTCTCAAACACTACCCCTTGATGCAGACCCAAACTCACCCTTTAAGGGAAAGGTAGTTTTGCATCCTTCCAGCGGTTCTCCAAAGAAAAACCCACCCATTAAGTTGTTTTTCGAGATTGAAAACTTTCTCACAGGGCTTGGCTACCAATGTGTGTATTTAGTTGGAGAGGCAGACCAGTGGCTAAAGGCATATGTAAATAACTTTGTGGAGATGCATCAGCCTTTGCAAATCGCCAAAGCTTTGAAGCTTGCCCTGTTTTTTGTGGGTAACGATAGCGGACTTTCGCACCTCTCTGCTTACCTTGGTGTGCCAACCTTTATCTTCTATGGACCTACGGACCCAGTAGTATGGAAACCTGTAGGAAAAAGTGTTTTTCAGATAAGTTTAAACCCAAGCTGTAGCCCATGCTTTCCAAACACTTGCCAAGAAAGGGTCTGTTTTGATGTTAAGGCACTTTTTGAGAGGTTTTTAAACTACTTTAGAGGCATGAGCCTGTAGGGCTTTAAAAAACCGCCCTCCAATAGACCTACTCCAAGGAACTCCTCATCCCAAAAGACTCTAACATAGCCGTAGTGTTTTGCCTCTGCCCTTATCTTTGCACCATTTCTAAAAAGCCTGGCTTCTTTTGCCCTTAGGCTAACCGCTGGCAAAAAGTCCAAGGCTTCCCATATGGGAATTAGGACACCCCACAGATCTTCAAGGCTGTTTAGCCTCTCATAAGAGAGAGCCATATTGACGCTAAAGTTTCCTACCTTTGTCCTTCTCAGCTCCCACACATAGGCTCCGCATCCAAGGGCTAAACCTATCTCGTGTGCCAAGCTTCTTATGTATGTTCCCCCAGAAACCTCAAATTCAAGGACCACCTGTGGAAGGTTGCACTCCAAAAGCTTGGCACTATAAACCTCCACCTCCACGGGCTTTAGGGGTGCTTCCAAACCTTTTTTTGCCAACTCGTAAGCCCTAACTCCTCCTACTTTCTTTGCGGAGTAGGGTGGGGGTTTTTGGAGAATTCTGCCGGTAAAATTGGACAGAACTTTTACCACATCCTCGCAGGATATATTCACATCCCTTCTTTCTAAGATG
>DAIRFT010000161.1:0-1195 GCA_036794885.1 Thermocrinis sp.
AGAGGAAAGGAGTTAGAGTTGGAGTTTGAAGGGGACAAGGTAAAGGCAAAAGACCTTTTAAAGGCTATGAACCTCTCAAGGGAGTATGCCTTTGTGGTGGTTAATGGAGAAGTGGTGGATGAGGACTTTTACATAAAGGAGGGAGACCAAGTGCGTGTGATAAATGCCATTTCGGGAGGGTAGGGTTAAGATTAAAAACTTATGAAAAGGTGTGCCAAGTGTTCCCAAAAGGCGGTTGTCTATTTGCCCCACCATAGGCTTGCCCTGTGCAAAGGGCATTACCTTGAGTGGTTTGAAAGGAGGGTGGAGAGGACAATAAAAGAGTTTAGGATGTTTTCAAAAAAAAGATAGGATCCTAGTAGCAGTATCCAGTGGGAAGGACAGCCTTTCCCTCTGGCATGCCCTCCACAAGCTCGGCTACCAAGCGGATGGGCTCTACATAAACTTGGGCATAGGAGATTATTCCAAACTATCGGAGGAGAAAGCCAAGAAGTTTGCCCAGGGCTTAGGAAGGACACTGCATGTGATAAGGCTCAAGGATTTGGTGGAAGATATACCAACCCTAAAGGAGATAGAGAAAAGGCCTGCATGTTCTGTGTGTGGAAATCTCAAAAGGTATTACATGAACAAAACCGCCAAAGAGCTTGGTTTTTCGGTGATCGCCACAGGGCACAACTTGGACGATGAGAGCGCCACCCTTATGGGAAACGTCCTCTCTTGGAACTTAGGCTACCTGCAAAGGCAGTATCCAGTTTTAAAGGAGGGCAATGGCTTTGTGAAGAAGGTAAAACCCCTGTGCCTAATCACAGAGAAGGAAAGTGCCCTGTATGCCCTTCTTTCAAACATAGACTTTGTGGAGGAAGAGTGTCCCTACTCAGTGGGTGCCTCTTCAATTGAGCAGAAGCTTTTGCTCTCTCAGATAGAGGAAAAGAGCCCCGGCACCAAGCTCAGGTTCTACTTAGAGTTTTTGAGAAAGGTTCAACCCCTTCTCAGGCAGGAAGAAAAACTTGAGCTAAAGCCATGTTCCATTTGCGGTGAGCCCACTTCTGGGGATGTATGCTCTGTCTGTAGGCTAAAGCAAAGGCTCACCCTCTCTGAAAAAGGACAAGGTTCCTAAAGACTTTACACAACTCAAGAACCCTCTCCTTTGTCCTTTCAAGGCTTTGGCTGTTGTCTATCACATAGTGGGCTTTTT
>DAIRFT010000162.1:0-1150 GCA_036794885.1 Thermocrinis sp.
AGAAGAACTAAGGCTGTTTGAACACAAACGCTTTGAATAAATATGGCATCACCTTAAATCCCAAAAACAAAAGAAACCCAATAAGCAAAAGCTTCAGTGCCAACTCAACAACAAAAGCTTCCCACTTTGCCTGCTTTCTTTTTGCCCCGTCTTTTAAGCCTTCATTCTCAGACACAACACGCACCAGCTGAGACTGTTCTAAAAATCCCTTATCGGGACCGTCCCCCAGCCTCTAAGGGAACTAACCCTTTAAAACGCCTCACCCTATCCCACGCCCCTTCCACAAACACTGGCTTCAGAGGAGAAAGGTCCCTTGGCAAGACCCTTCCAAGGATAGGGAAGAGGAGGGCTACCCTCAGAACTTGCCAAGCACTTTGAAGGGTAGTTTTTGCCACCCTTCCCTGCTCGGGATTCCTTCCATTGGCTCCCTCACAGGAACTTGACTCACTCTGAAGGCTTTGGACGAGATTGGTTAATAGCTTCTTTGCATTCTGGACATTCCTTAGTTCGCTTTCTAAGGCATTTCTCTTATATTCGTTGCTTTCTGTGGCTATGAGTTCTATGAGTTCTTTTTCCCTCTCTTCATACTTCCTTAGGGCAAACTCCAGATATGCTTTGTCTTTTAGCAGTCTTTCATAATTCTCAGGCGTGTCCTCTTTAAATCCTAAAGCCCTTCTCCCTATCACATAAGCACCAGCTATGTCCTTGTCTATGTTCAACTGTAGTGCATACTTTAGCATGCCTATGATTGATGTATAGGCGGGATTTACCTCCACTACCTCCACTCCCTTTAACATTGCTACCCTTTTTAGCTTTTGCAAAAACTTTCTGGCGTTCCACTGGTGGAGTATTTTTCTCAGTTTAGCCTTACCATCTCCTCTCCTTCCCTTCTCAAGCTTTTTCAAATTCTCTATGGCTATGGCTTTGTTTTTCTGAATGGCTATATCCACTATCTGATGTGCCAATATCCACTCTTGGTGGTCTTTGCTGTTTTGGGAAAGTCCCAAAAGATTATGAAGGCTAATTGTTTGATAGCTTAGTAGTTCTCCAGTTTTTGATACCTCTGCTATGGCTAAGTGTATGGGTGATGCGTTAGTGTCTATGGCTATTACTCCGTTTTCTTTGGTGTATTTCACTTCAGGCGTTGGAA
>DAIRFT010000025.1:0-8506 GCA_036794885.1 Thermocrinis sp.
TTTTTATAGGGACATCTTGAAAGTACCCATAACTTAAATAATGATTTAGTATAAAATTGCTTACTCCAACAACAGCCTTTAATTTATTTGGCCTTGATTTATATGGAAGTCTCAATAACATACAGATCAAACACCGTTTTTTGCAAACATTGTTATTTTTAAACATGTTAGTTGGACATAAAAGATATAAATCATGAAGAACCTGTATGGCTGGCACATTGAATTCACTTACAGCATCCCATATAGAACAAGACCAACCATAAGTATTATGAATCGATACAATATCAGGTTTAAAATCTCTAATCTGTTTAATTACAATTTTCTTAGATATAGGATTATAAATATCTAAAATATGCCATAATCTCCTCTTTAAAAAGGGTTGTCTTATCTTTCCATATGGTAAATAGACATTAGGAATTTTAGCCCTATAAACTGGAATTCCATTTATCACTTCTTCCTTATCCTCTTTGTCCCAAAAACTTAAAACTTTTACCTCATGCCCCAAAATTTGACTTCCTTCGACAAGATCCCTTAAAATAATTTCTGCTCCGCCACCTATATATGGTTCATATAAAACATTTATAAATAATATTCTCATTGTTCATTGTTCATTATATTATATAGTCTCTACATCTTGCCTGATGACTTCCTCAAAAATCAGAACAATTTTCTCATAATCCTTTTACACAAATTAGTGGCAATACACTCCGCACTCCCGCTTCCTATATGAGGAATTATGAATATAACTTCTTTCTTGTTCATGCTTTAGCCTGAAAATATAGGCCAAGTCCATTTCCTTTTAACTTTCCCGCATATCCCAAAGCAAAGGGCAAAAGTATAGCATTCCTGATTAACTTAAGCATCATAAGTATGTAAGCTTTTCCTTTACTTGGGCTAACTTTCGCAAGGTCCTCCACCGCATAAACTCTTGCTTTTCTTTCATCTCCAAGCACCATACCCTTTAACTTTATTTTAAGCTTGTCCAAGTTTCCAAAAAGTTTTTTCTCAAGATAGGCAGAAAGTGTTGGGAGAGGAAGATCTGATTTATAAACTTCAACATCTTTAAAGCCAGAAAAATTCAAAGCCTTTTCAAGTGAATACTTTGAAAACCTTAAAAAGTGGTGAGGAGGATGGTCCCCATGAAAATATTTCCAATCTATTTCTACAAATAAACGCTCCCGATTTGGCACGCTTCCCGCTATATACCCTCCCTCTTTCAAAAGCCCTTTTGCCATTTCCAGAAATTCCCTTGGTTTATCTTGATGCTCCAAAACCTCAAAAAAGGTGATTACATCAAACTTTAAGTTTTTCTCCTTAGCGTATTCGTAGAACTCTTCCAAGCTCATAGGAAAAACAGTGTCAATACCAAGGTTTCTTTTTACATTCTCTACAGATTTTTTGTCAAAGTCTATTCCCCATACTTCAAAGCCTTGTTCTTTAGCATGTCTTAAAAATCTTCCGTCTCCACAGCCCACATCCAAAAGCTTACCTCTTACATTGGAAGGAAAGTATTTAAAAAAAGCTGTGTGCCATTCGTGAAGCCTCGTTCCTATATACTCGTGAAACACAACATAACCTTCAAAAACTTCACTTTCATAAAACTCTGGAATAATCTTCAACGGCTCCCACCAATGGACATCGCAGTTTGGGCACTCGTAGCGTTTATACTCTTGGTTGTTATAAGGAGAAACATAAGTTTCTTTGAAATTCCTTTCCTCAACCTCTGTGTAGCATATGGGACATTTGACCTTATCCATGGCTCTTTATTTCATTTTAACATACTCTTTCTACCCCTAAGGTGTCATTTTTAGAGTAAAACCAGCCACCCATGCCATCATTTTATTAGCCTCTTGAATGGTTAATACTCGTTCTCCTACTTTTAATAGCTTCTAGAACGAGTGCAACAAATATACCTAAGAACAATCCTGTTACAAATCCTATTGATGTATAAAGCAATGGCTTTGGTCTGACAGGCTCTGAAGACGTTTGAATTTCAGTTGATAGAACTACAAACTCCGGATTCTGCAGCCATCTTAAGATTTGCTCCTTTTCTGTTACTAAGTCAGCATACTTGGAAGGATCATAAATTGTTTTATTTCCCAAGGTAATATCACGAATAGTTTGGTCTATTGAACTTAGTCTAATGTTAAAGTTTTTCTTAATCTCTTCTATCTTTTGAGGAAATAATTTTTTATTAATTAGCTCTATAACTTTTTCAAGATTTTCTTTAGCTAACTTTGGAGATGCACCCTCTACTTCTATTTTAGCTAGATTTTGAGAGTTTCTTACAGGGGAAACTTTAACTTTTTTTAGTATATCTTTTAAAGTTTTGTCTTCGGAAGCTTCGTAAGAAAGTTTAATACCCTCCAGAATTTCTGATATACCGATATTTTTAACTTCAACTATAGCTCCCGCTTTATAAGCCTTTGGCATAAGCACTGAAACTAAGATAGCTAATACAGTAGTAAATGCGGTAATTCCTATTATTATCCACCTTCGTTCATAAAGTTTTTGAAGCAGTTCAAATAAATCAATTTCATCATTGTATGTCTTGTCTTGCTCCATCTTTAACCTCCCGAAGAATATCTTTTACACCAACTATTTTATCATAAGTCTAGTAAAAATTTTAGCAAAAGTAGAGGCTATTCTAAAAATCCCTTATCGGGACCGTCCCTTCAATCTCAGGGATAGTGTGGCATGCCCTATACGCTATTTTATTTCATTAAACATTGTGTAGCATATGGGACATTTGACCTTATCCATTGCTTTTTATTTTAACCTACTTTTAGCTTCCGTGTCAAGATACCGTAAGATACTCCGCAGAGAAAAGCATAAGCAACAAAAGTCCCTAAGCATATCCCAGTTATTCCAAGCTTATAAACCACTACGAACAGGTAGTTAAAAAAGCCATTAGCTAATACACTAATTAAAGCAACAAAAAACACGGGTAGGAGCCAGTTTACAATCTGAAAGGCTCTATATAGGATTGTCCAAGAAAGGACTAAGAACAAGGAAATTGCGTAATATTTAGTGGCTGTTGCAGTCAGCTCTACATCAGTTAGTGTAAATTTTCCGTGTCCAAAGAGGAGTTTTACGGGAATCTCTGGGAAAAAGAACAGAAAAAGCATGGCGGGTATAGAGACAAGGAAGGAAAACTTTAAAAACCTGTTCAAAGTTTGAATGCTTGCCTTTGTTTCAGAAAGGAATGTAATAGCCATATGTTCAAGTTTTAAAACACTTCGCAAAACAAAAGCCACCATTAAACCGTAAGTTAATGCAGACACGCCCTTCTCCCCAAGCAAAGAAGCAAAAGCCCTATCTACCAAGATGAAAAGGTGGAAAACTCCATACAGGGCAGAAATAAAAACAAAGTGCTTTAGTATTTCCTTTACCCTTTCGTCTATAAAAAAACTAAAGTGTAAGAACTCTTTGCCAACGAAGATTATGTAAAGGGTTGCCACAAGTTGGGAAAGGCTAAGGCTTATCGGGAGAACCAGGGGACTGTGGAAAAGGTAAAGCCCAAGCACAATAAAAAGAAAAGAGAAGAAAGAAAATATAAACTCTCCAATAAAGTACGGAGTAAAATACCTTAAGCTTCTTAAGACCGCACCAAAGTGATGGAAGAAGAAGTTAAAAAAAAGATAGGGAAGGAGTAATAAAAGGTAAAGTTCTGTGGCTTCTTTTGCCCTCTGATCAAAGCCAACCGCTACTTTGGAAAGCAAAGGAATACCCACTAAGGCTACAAAGGTTAAAGAGAAGGCTAATATGGTGGTAAATGTGAGGAGAAGTCCTGCGAGTTTTTTGAATTCTTCTTCGCTTTTCATTCTTGCAAAAACAAGCTGTGGAACTCCGATGGAGTCAAAGACATCTACAAAGATCAGGAAAATGCCAAGAAGGGACAAAGCCATAAAGAAGGCGTCTGTTTGATAGCTAAACCCAAGGAGTATTGCTATAGCTAAGTGTTTTAGGTATCCAAAGCCTCTTGCAAGTAGGTTTATGGTGGAGGTTTTAATTATGGCATGCCTTATTGATTCGGGTTTTAGTTTAAGCATGGGATTTTTATGTATTTTATCCTGAAAATACATGTTGATGAGAAGTATCTTTTTAATGTCCTTCTCCATGCCTTTCCACTACCCTAAACATAAGAAGGATCCAAGGGAGCATGGCATCCCAAAAGCCGGTGAATATGCTACCAATTAGCAAAACGGACAGGAAAGATAAGGAAGGTAAGAGCAAAAGGTCTTCCCTTTGCCTTATTTTGAAGCGGAAGAAGAAGGAGTAGTAGGCAAACCAAAGCCACAGAATGCCCGCAAGACCAAGAACGCCCTTTTCTATGAGTTCAGAAAGTAAAAACACAGATTCGTAGGTGCCACCCACGGGGGATTTGGGCTCCAGATAGTAGCCGGAGTTTATGCCGTGCCCTATCAAAAGCTCCAAGTAGTTCCTTTCCTTTATGTCTTTTTGCAAAACCTCTAAACCCTTTTTGAAGATCTCCCACCTTAGGCTTGATATGGTATTGAGGGCTTGGTCGTCTAAGACTCTTTTGCCCGTTATTAGCTCCCAAGCAATAGCAAAGCGGGGGTCTTTTTCCACCAAGATGGCAAAGGTCAAAGGGCCCGCAAAGGTCAAGGAAAGCAGAACGAATGCTAAGACCTTTTTAGAAACAAAACCTCTAAGTAGGTAAAGAAGGAAAATCAGCGTGTTAGCCAAACCAAGCATGGCAGACCTTCTCATGCTAAAAAACACAAAGCCCACAAAGAGCAAAAAGAGTAAAAGGTAATGGACTCTCTTGGTGTATAAAAACATAGCTAAAGCACTTAGGGAAAAAAAGGAATAGAGCATGCCCACTTCAAACCACCCACCCCAAAGGGGAGCGGGCTGTCCTGTTTTGAGAAACTTATAGATAACCACAGGGATCAAAAGAACGCCCGCCATTATCAAAAAGAGGTTGAACTTTTTAAAAAACTCATGACCGAGCCTCTCTTTACCACCCAAAGGATACACAAGCAAAAACAGAGACCTTTCTATACCCTTTCCCAAGTGGGAGGGAGTGTATAAAATGGTTGATAGCAACGTGGGGATGGCGTAAAGGAGCAGAGGGAGGAATAGTTTTCCATAGGGCTTTAGCCCACCTCTTGCGATGGAGTAAAAGGTATATGCGGTCAGAATTATAATTAGACCTTCAAACAGGGATATGGACAAAAGCATAAATAGGGTGGTTAAAAGAATTAGCTTTTGCACTTTATATAGTTTAGCACGGGCTACTTATAAACTTTCCTTTTGAATAGGTCCTTGGGTGAGAGAACTCTTTCAATGAAGAGCTTGCCCTCCAAGTGGTCTATTTCATGTTGGATTACAACCGCCTCAAAGCCCTCTGTATCAAAAACGAACAGGTTTCCCTTTGGGTCCATAGCCTCAACCTCTATCCAGTAGTGTCTTTTTACATTTCCCGTGTAATCCGGCACGCTGAGGCATCCTTCCCTTACGATTAGCTCTCCCTCAAACCTTTTTATTGTTGGGTTTATCAGAACCATAAAGCCATGGCTCAGTTTGTTCTCCTTGTGCTTAGAGTTGGAGGTATCCACAAGGATTATACGCTTATGCACATTGACCTGAGGCGCAGCGATACCCACGCAAGCAGGGGAGTTAGCCATGACCAACCTTAGCCTTTCAATAAACTCCTGCAGTTCTTTACCAAAGTCCAGAACTTCAGAGGATGGAATTTTTAACCTCTCGTCTGGATAGGTAAGAATTTCAAGCCTTTTCATAGAATGACTTCCTCGTCCCTCTCCACTGAAATGTCTATGCTTAATTGATGTCTTAGCCTTTCTAAATCTTGCCTTAGCTCCTCAAGAAGGTCCTCTTCAGACTCGCCCTCAATAAACATCAAATACAGACCGCCCCTCTTTTCTGTTCTTAGGTCTGAGATGTTTATTCCCTTTTCGGAGAGTAGCTTGGACACGTTATACACTATCCCCGGCTTGTCTGCCCCTGAGACTACGACCCTGTATATCTCTTTTCTTTCGCACTCTTCCTGCCAGTCATCCGGCAATCTCTTGCATACTACCCAAAGCCCGAGTTTATCTTTAACCCCCTCTAAAGCGGATAGAATATCTTCCTCATTTCTCTCCGTGGGAGAGCTAACGATAAGCATTATGGTAAATTCTCCCTTGAGCCTTGTCATGGAAGAGTCTTCTATGTTGAGATTGAGGTGGTAGAGGACTTTACTAACCTCCGCCACTATACCCGGTCTGTCTTTGCCGAAAAGGGAAATTAAAAAGAAGGGCATGGAAAGATTTTAAACCATCTCTCTGTCCTCTGAGTTTATTTTTTATAGTCTTCCAATCCAAGGTTTATATTCCAGCACCTGAAAGGTATGATGAATACAGGACTTCTTCCCTAAACCTCATAGATCATATCCAAAAGCTCCTTTGCCTTGGTGGGGTCTATCTCCTTTAGCCTTTTGTATATCTCCCTTGCTCTGTCTGCTTGCTTGACCCTCACGTAGCAGACGCCCAGTTTGAACAAAAGCTCAGGGTCTTCTCCCTTTTCTTGGATCTCTTTTTTTAGGTCTTCAATGTATTTTTCCACCAACTGTTCTCCCATTTTACTGAAGATGCCTTTGTAGTTTTTCATGGCGTATCTCCGTAAAATTTGTAGCTCAAGCGGTTGATCCGTTCTAAGTTGGAGAGTAAAAGGTCCTCCAAGTAGGGGCTGTGGGATATTAAAACTACACTCAAGCCAAAGCCTTCCTCTTCTAAGGTCTTCCTTGCGGAGTTTAGAAATTCCCTTAGGATTTCGTCCTGCTCCAGTTCAAAGGGTGCGCCCAAAAAGTGATGGCTTATGCCTAAATAACTGCCGGGATTTACCCTGACGGTCAGACGCAAAGGGTTTAGGGCTTCTACAAGCTTGGCTTTGGAGTTGGCATAGTTTAGCCCGAACATGAGCATAGCATCGGTGATCAAATGCCTTGAACTCAAGGACACAAACTGTCTAAAACCGCTTTCCTTGAAGTCAAGTTTTAGGTTGTCCTTTTGGGTCTCTATCCAGTGGGGATGTGGGCTATCCACAAGCCACAGAATTTTCTCCGGAGAAAAGCCTTCCCTCTCCTGCCTGCCCCACATCATACACGCAAGGACCATTAGGAAGTAAAATTTAACCCATGTTTGGTTTGTTGGGCAAAAAACCGGTGGATAAGTTGGTAGAGGTGCTTGGAAGGGAAAAGGTATCAACTTCGTTGGTGGAGAGAAAGCTCTACTCCTACGATGCCACACCTATACCCATAGAAAGGGCTTTGCCCTCGGCGGTGGTCTTTCCTACCTCTCAGGAGGATGTGCAAAAGTTGGTAAAGGTGTGCTACGAGGAAGAGATACCTATCTTTCCTAGGGGTGCGGGCTCTGGTTTGACGGGTGGGGCGGTGCCTACCTTGGAAAAGGGTGTGGTGGTCTCCTTTGAGAGAATGAACAAATTTCATATAGATGTGGATAATGCTACCGCGGTGGTGGAGCCGGGTGTTATAACCTACGAGTTTCAGCAGGAGGTGGAAAGGTTTGGTCTGTTTTATCCACCGGACCCATCTTCCTTTAAGTATTCCACCGTAGGGGGAAACATTGCGGAGAACGCAGGAGGTCCAAGGTGTCTAAAGTACGGTGTTACGAGGGAGTATGTCTTGGGCTTGACCGCAGTTATAAAAGAGGGAGAGGTTATAAAAACGGGCAACCCAGTTATTAAGGATGTGGCAGGGTACGATATAACAAAGCTTTTTGTAGGGTCGGAGGGGACCCTTGGGCTTATAACCTCCGCAGTGCTAAAGCTCATACCAAAGCCAAAGGCAAGGGGGACCGCACTGATCCTTTTTAAGGACTTGGAGGATGTGGGAAGGGTGGTAGCTAAGATCATGACCTCGGGTATATTCCCATCTGCCTTAGAGTTTATGGACAGGGATGCCATAAGGGCGGTGGAGGAGTTCAAGCCCGTTGGTTTGCCAAAGGATGTTTCTGCGTTGCTTTTGGTGGAGGTGGATGGCTCTCCTCAGGGCGTCAAGGAGGACATAAAGGCGGTGGAAGGGCTGGCAAAGGCTATGGGCTTGGAAGTAAAGATGGCAGAGGACGAGGAGTCCGCAGAAAAACTCTGGACTGCCAGAAAGAGTCTGGGACCAGCCTTGGGGAACCTGAGAACTGGCAAGATCAACGAGGACGTGGTGGTGCCAAGGGTGTATCTGTCGGAAGCTATAAGGGACTATCGCAAGGTGGCAGAAAAGTATGGGCTTTTGATGGCGATCTTTGGGCATATTGGAGACGGTAATCTCCATGTAAATCTGCTCTACGATAAGAAAAACAAGGAAGAGGAAGAGAGGGCAGAAAGGGCGGTGGATGAGGTTTTTGAGATCACCTTAAGGTACAACGGTTCTATTACGGGCGAGCATGGTGTGGGTTTAACAAAGAGAAAGTTTTTGGAGTATCAGTTCGGTCCCGTGGGCATGGAAATACTAAGGGGCATAAAAAAG
>DAIRFT010000003.1:0-26277 GCA_036794885.1 Thermocrinis sp.
TAGTTCTATAATTCTTTGTTTGATATCATTTACCTTTTCTATAGCAAACTTTATCTTTATTGAGAAGTTAAGATTTCCCGCCATAGAGTTTGAGTTTAACATAGACAAAGATACACTATCTTTGCAGGTTCCTAAAATGTCCATACAGCTTCTTGTTGAAAATGCCATAAAGCATGGTTTGAGAAACAACGGTAAAGTGATCATAAACTCCTACATAAAAGACGGATATCTTTATGTGGAGGTTAAAGATAGCGGAAAGGGTTTTGAAGATATAAAGGAGGGAACGGGTCTTAAAAATCTGAGGGAGAGGTTAAAGATATTTTTTAACGGAGAGTTAGAATACTTTTATGATGGAAAGTTTTCCACCTTCAGATTTTTTTATAAAATCCCTTAGTGTTAAAGCAGTAGTAATTCTTTCCCATTGAGAAAATAAGCTTATTTTTCGGTTTTACCTTTCCCTGTTTATACTCTATTGCAAGGACCTTTCCAATTACGAGGGCGTGGTCTTCAAACTCTATTTTTTTATGAACTTCGCACTCATAGATCATGAAGGACTCTAAGATGCTTTTTGAAGCCACTTTTTCGCTATCTATCAAATGTATGTTCTTCATTAAGCTTAGCTTATCAACTTGGTCTCCATGATAGGAGCCTGCAATGAGAATTTGTTCAAAGTACTCTGATGTTAAAAAATTGATTGTAAAGTTGTCTTTCAAAAGCCTGTAGCTGTAGTTTGTTTTGTCTATGGATATAGAATACAAGAAAGGATTTTTATTTACGGGTGTGTGCCAACCGACGGTAAAAGGATTTTCGCCCACGACCACTATAACGAGCGGCCGTGGGACATATCCAAGGGTATAACCATTCTGTATTGTTTTAAACATTCACTTTTTGCTTACTATTTGATCCTTTAATCCAGCAACAGCATTCAAAAACTCTTTTTGAACGTCCGCAGGCACGTTAAACTTGTTTAAACTTTGCTTTGCAAGTTCTACAAATCTGTTCCATTCCTTTTCTGTGATTCCAGCTTTCTGATGTGCTTGTTTCATATCCCTTCCCCTGTACTCGCAAGGACCTCCTGTTGCTTTACAGATAAACGCCGCCACGAGCGCTCTGCGGGCTTTGAGCTGGTCTTCTGACAAATTACAGTATTTCTTGAACATTCCGTCTTTGATCATTCTGTTTGTGAGGTCTTCGACCACTGCATCGATTGCCTGTTTGCCGCCGAGCTTTTCATACAGGGTTTGCTCAGCGTTAGCAGAGCTGGCTGTCAAAAGTGCTACTGAACCGAAGGCTACTAAAAACTTCCTCATGGCACACCTCCTAAAGGTTTATTTCATTGGACATTTTATGGGAAATGTTTTTCGTGATGAAGCTAATTTTTATCGTTTTAGATTTAAAATTCTACAAGTTATTTGTAAAAAACTAAAATAAGCATGAGTTATTATATAAAACAAGGAGATAATCAATGGGACCAGAGTTTGCATTAAGAGTAAAGGTTATAAACCGCAGACAGTTTAACACAAATGGCAAATACATAATATACTGGATGTCCCACAGCCACAGGGCAAACTTCAACCATAGCCTTGAGTTTGCCATAGAGCTGTCAAATCAAAGCGGAAAACCACTTTTGGTATATTTCCCAATAACAGACAAGTATAAACACTCAAACGCACGATACTACAAATTTATGTTGGATGGAATTTTAGAAGCCAAAAAATCCGTAGAAGAGAGAGGGATAAAGTTTGCTATAGAAAAGGTAAATGATATCAAACAAAGAATTATAGAACTATCAGAGAATGCCTATGCTTTGATTACAGATAAAGCATACTTGAAGTATTACAGAAAACTTAACAGGGACATAGCGGACAGATTAGATGTTCCAGTGTATGAAATAGAATCCGATGTCTGCGTTCCAGTTGAGATTGCATCAGACAAGCAAGAACCTTATGCCTTTACCTTTAGAAAAAAGATTTATAGTTTGTTGGATAAATACATTATTGAACTAAAGCCAAGGGAGCCTAAAATTAAATCGGTTAGCTTTGATTTTGGAATAGAGGAGATAACTTTCAACAACTCCTTGGAGATTTTGAACATTCTCAGCATAGACAAAAGCGTTAGCTTATCACCCTTTGTGGGAGGCTATAGCCAAGCAAGAAAATACTTGGAGGAGTTTATCGAGAAAAAACTGCATAGATACAAAGAGTTCAGGTCTCATCCGGAGCTTGACTATCAATCAAACCTTAGCCCTTATTTGCACTTTGGACAGATCTCACCCATAGAAGTGGTCCTTGAGGTTTTATCAAAGTATGGAAGACACGATGAAAACGTGGATAGCTTTTTTAACGAGCTTATAGTTTGGAGGGAGCTTGCGAGGAACTTTTGCTACTACAATCCAAACTATAATCAGTATGAAGGTATTCCAGACTGGGCTAAAGAAACATTGGAAGAACACAAAAACGACAAAAGGGAGTATATTTACACAATTGAAGAGCTTGAAAATGCAAAAACTTACGATGAATATTGGAATTCCGCACAGTTAGAACTTTTGAAAACAGGAAAGATGCACAACTACATGAGAATGTATTGGTGCAAAAAGCTTATAGAATGGACTGATGACCCAAAGAAAGCCTTTGATATAGCGTGCTATCTGAACGATAAATACGAGCTTGATGGAAGGGACCCAAACGGTTATGCGGGAATATCTTGGTGTTTTGGAACCCACGATAGACCTTGGAAAGAGAGAAAGATCTTTGGAAAAATCCGATACATGAGTGCATCGGGCTTGGAAGCAAAGTTTGACATTAAAAAATATGTAGAAAAAGTAAAGAACTTATGAAGCTTATTTACTCAGGACTTCAAGGGAAGAAAGAACGCGCCTTAGGTCTCCCATTATACGCACCCTTCCGCTGGCAATGTATTGAAGGATCCTCTGGGGCTTTTCTAAGAGCCTTTTAAACTCCCTGTAGCCCAAGTATATTTTACTGTCTGAGAGGTCCTCCTGATGAACTTCCTTTATTTTTCCCTCTCCCACCAAAAACAGGACACTCTCGAGGCTGTGGGGTAGTTCTATTGCCACCAGTATGGGAGGTGATATTTTTGTTAGCTTTTCCCTGTGTCCTTCCTCCAGCTTGTGTGCCACAGCCCTAAGCTCTATTTTGATGTCCTCAGAAGTGGCTTTCAACATGGACTATGCTTTCCTCTCCGCAGAGCGCATTTACCAGAACTTCCAAGGATTGATGGGCTTCCTCTTCGGTGGGATATATACCAAGGATGGCGGGGAGGAGGGGCTGGGGCAAATGAACCACCAGATTATACACCCTTCTCCTTTTGCCCTCCACCTCTATTACGCTCTCTTCTATAGAAAAGGCTATGGCATGGTAGGCGTTTATATATCTACCGCTCCTTGTCTTTATCAGTTTCGTTGCTTTTGTTCTTCCTCTTTCTTTTCCTCCCTGAGGGCACCTTTGGCTCCCTCAACCGCACCAACAGCGGCACCCTTCACCACCGCAAAGGCTTTCTCCGCTATCTCCATGGCTGTTTTGCCCACCTCCGAGGCAGTTTCCACCAGCTTTTTGACTGCTTCCTGAGGAAGCTCCTTTACGGACTTGCCCTCCTCAACGGAGAGCTTTTTCTTGAGTTCCTCCAGCTCTTGCTTGATCCTCTCTAACTCTTGCTTTAGGTCCTTCTCTTCCATGGCTAAATCTCCTTAATTTTTTTTAGGGCATAGGTAGCTAAAGCAATGGTGCTACCGTTGTTTATTAAGAGGGCTGGCGAGTCGTTTACTCCATCTCCGACAAAGGCTACTATCCTGCCTTCTTCCCTGAGCCTTTTGACGATCTGAGCCTTCTCTGCGGGAAAGACCCTCGCATAAAATTGGTCTACGCCCAAGGTCTTGGCTATGTAGCTGGCTACACCCTCGTTATCGCCAGTGCAAAGGATAACCCTCTTGCCCCTGCTCTTTAAAGCCCTGACCACATCCTTTGCCTCCTCTCTAAGCGGGTCCGAGAAGGTGATAAGTCCCACGATTTGTCTCTCTTGGACGAGATACAAGACGCTTTTTCCCTCCGAATGGAACTTATCCACCAGTTCTCTGATCTCCTGGGAGATCTTTATTCTCTTTTTTTGCATAAATCGCGTGCTACCGAGCAAAAAGTGCTTTCCATCAATAACGCCCTCTATACCAAGCCCTATGTGATACTTGGAATCCAGTCTTGGCAGTAGCGTTATTCCCCTCTCCTCCGCCAGCTTTACTATTGCCCTTGCCACGGGATGGGTGATCCTCTGATCAAGGGATGCACTATAAAGCAGAACCTCCTCCTCCGAGATGGACAGACCCACCATATCTATTATGCGAGGGTGCCCCACTGTCAGAATACCCGTTTTGTCCATTACAAAGGTGTCCGTTTTTGCCAAAATTTCCAGCTTGCTTCCGCTTTTTACCAAAATACCTCTCTCAGCCAGTTGGGATATGGCACTGAGAACACCCACAGGAGTAGAAAGATGCACGCCTGTGTGATAATCCACTATTAGCACAGAAGACAGCCTCTGAAGGTTTCTCGTAAGGGCATAAGCGGAAAGTCCTATTGCCATGGTAGGAAAGACGAACCTGTTGGCAAACTCTTCTGCCTTCTTTTGAATGCTCAAATGCTCCCTTATGTTTTGCTCTATGATCTTTACTATGCCCGCAATCACCGTGTCTTCTCCCACCGCCTGAACCCTTACATAGAGCTTTCCATCTTCCACAAAGGTGCCCGCATAGACCTTGTCCCCAGACCTCTTTAAGACAGGGTTTGACTCGCCCGTTAGCGATGCCTGATTTACTAAAGCTTCTCCCTCTATAACCTCTCCGTCTGCAGTGATCTTCTCCCCCGCATAGACTACTATGACATCCCCCACCTTTAGCTCTTCAGCCCTTACCCTTTTTGCCTGTCCGTCCGCAACCACCAGCCAAGCGTAATCCTTTCTATACTCCATTAGGGCTTCTATGCTACTGTATGCCTTCCTTTCTATCTTCTCCTCCAAATAGTCCCCAAGGGACAAAAGCCAAGCCATAAGCTGGGCGGAGAAGGGGCTACCCGAAAGGGAGGTGAGAACTACGGCGGACGCATCAAGGCTATGAACATCTATCTTCTTTCTTTTCAGAGAGTTAAAGGCTTTTCTAAGGACGGGCAGGCTGGAGAAGAGGGCAAGACCTCTCAAAAGAGGGTTTGGTAAGGGCAGAAAATTTAACATTAGCCCAAGGCTTGCCACTCCAAACCAAAAGCTATCGCCTCCATCCTTCTCTGGGCTGACCCTCACCTTTTCTTTGCTGAGGTCCTCCAAAAAGAGTTCAGGTGTGGAGGTTTGAAGGTAGTTTATGAAGCCTATCAGGTCAAACTCAGATGGCTCGTAGCGTATGGTTATGCTTCCTGAGATTTGCTGTAGGATACCTCCTTTACCCCTCCGAACTTCTCAAAGAATGCTTTTATAACCTCCTCCGGGTGGTGGAGGAGGTTAAAAAGGGGCGAGGAGATTTTGAGGCTACCCGCCCTGAGCCTTTTGATCTGGTAAGGTATGGGCATCAGCCTTCCTCTTTCTTCTCTTGGAGCTTGCTCTCCAATGCTTTAATTAGGGCTTCTATTTCCTTTTGAGCTTCTTCTAACTTTTTGTGCTCTTGCATTCTGCTTAGCATATAGGCACCAAGAATGCCAAGTCCGAAGCCCAAGGCAAAGCTAAAGGGTCCCGAACAGAAAGTCCTGCTTAGGATCTGACTAAAGTTTATCTCTTAACCTCCTTACAGGTTTTGTTTTATTCGTTGCAAAGCTTCCTGCTGTTTTTGGAGGATCTCAAGCTTTCTTTCAATCTCTAACTTATAAAGGTGTTTTGCCTCTGCCACCACATCCTCCCAGAACTCCTTGTTCTCGTCCATATTGGCTGACAGCCACTCCCTGAAGGCTATAACCTCCTTGGTGGCAGACACCAGCAGAGGTCTTGAGTCCTTTAGAAGCCTGTTTAGCACTACAAGACCCACAAATGCTCCCACACCGTAAAGGAGCATGTTGGTGCTTAGGCATCCTCCTATGGTGGGTGGAATGTTAAAGTTCAGCATCTTTTACCTTCCAAAGGTAGTTTTAAGGGTAGGGACAATAAATATACTGCATACAGAAAAACTTAGCAATCCTACCGCAAAACCAAAGGTAAAAATAGAAAAGGCAAGCTTGAGGGCAGGGTGCTTGATGAAAGGAGAAAGATAAAAATGCAAGTCCTCAATCGTTAGACTTTCCCTTCTCTCTAAGTTCTCACGCAAGCTTTCTAATAGGGCTTAGTCCTCCACTTTAAGCTTTAAAGTCTTGTAGCCTTCCTTTTCTATTGTTATACCTTTTAAACCCTCCACTCTACTTTTAAAAAGAATTTTCTCCTCCACGCTATCAAAGTGTAGGGTCAGCGTATTGCCATAGGTGGCTACGTGATTTATCATCGGCAAAAACTGTAAAGGTAAAATGTTAAGAAATTGTTAAGTTTTTTTTGCCAAAAATTAATGATTTCTTAACACTAAAGCCTTAGCATATTTCGTAGGATGTATGCCATAGTAGAAATTCATGATGTGTCGCCTTTTTACAAACAGGAAGTTTATCAGGCGGTGGAGTTTTTGCAAGGGCTAAAAATAGATAAGTTCTCCCTTTTGGTCATTCCAAACTACATGGAGGAATATCCTCTCTATAAACATAAGGATTTTGTGGGTTTTTTGAAAGCACTGGGGCAAGAGATCGTTTTGCACGGATACAGCCATAAGGCTAAAGTAAAGCCCTCTCATATCCTTTACACTTACGGGGAAGGGGAGTTTGGGGAGGGGGGCATTGAAGAAACCTACCAAAAGATAGAAAAAGCCTTAGACATCTTTGAAGCCCTGTCCCTTACCGCAAAGTTCTTTGTGCCCCCTGCGTGGATTTCAAACCCATGGCTGGAGGATGTGCTCTCTGCCTTTGGCTTTAGGGCTGTAGGTTATAGGGATCTCATAAAGGACCTGCAGGGTGAGGAAAAGATACCCTCTCCCTCCATTACCTTCAGCAACAGACCACTACTTTCCTTTTTTAGCCTGATGGCGGTGCCCACCCTTCTAAAGCTGCACAGAAGGGCAAAGGTTTTAAGGCTCTCTTTGCATACAAGGGATTTCAGGGACAGAAGAAAGATAGCCCTTTGGAGGTCCATTCTAAGGGAAGTGAAAAAAGAAAGGGAGGTGATTAGCTATGAGGAACTCTTTAGCAAAAGCAGACCTGCACCTTCACTCCAAGGCGTCTAATCTGCCGGGTGGATGGTTTAGCAAGCTGATCGGATGTCCCGAGAGCTTCGCAGAGCCCATGGAAATATACAAAAAGCTAAAGGAAAGGGGCATGACCTACATAACCATCACAGACCACAACACCATAGATGGCGTTTTGGAGATCGCCCACCTGCCGGAGGTCTTTATAAGCTGTGAATACACGGTGGAGTTTCCGGAGGAAAAGGCAAAGGTGCATGTTTTAGCCTACGGCATAGATGAAAAGATCCACGAAGACCTTAAAAAGCTAAGGGCAAACGTTTATGAATTTGTTGCCTACCTAAAAGCCAAGAACATAGCCCACTCCTTGGCACACCCTCTGTATTCGGTGCAAGATACAAAGATTACCAAGTCCCTGGTGGAGAAGTTTGTCCTTCTGTTTGATAACTGGGAGGTCATAAACGGCACCCGCGGAGAGAACCTGAGGGAGTCGGAGGAAAAACTGGCAAGGCTCTATGAGGGATGGGAAAAAATTCATCAGCTTGAGGAAAAGTATAAGATAAAGTCCCTCAGGACAAGACCTTATATATCCTTTACCGCAGGCTCTGATGACCACGGCGGTATGGATGTGGGAAGAACCTGGACAGAAGCCCAAGCCCTTTCAAAGGAGGAGTTTTTGCAAGCCCTAAGGGAAGGGAGGACTGCGGTAAATACGGAAAAGCTGGGCTACGAAAGGCTTTTGAACATGGTCTCTCGGGTGGGTTATGACTTTCTTCTAAACAAGGGGAAAATTCCCTCCGCCTTAAAGCCCTTTACGGACTTTATCTTTATGCACTCCAACAACCCAATGACGGAGCTCTTTTTGAGGACCCTCTTGGGCACCAACGCAGAGAGGCATTTACTCTTGAAGGAAGCTTTAGACAAAGTCCCCAAACTTGCCTTAGAGAGGCTCTTAAAAGAACCATCCACTTCCACCCTCGGCGAGTCCATCCTTGCCTTGATTCTTCACTCTGCACCCGTCTTTTTAGCCTACGGGCAAAAAACCGAGGAAAAAAAGGCAGAAGAGGTTGCAAAAAGCTTTGGCATCACACCAAAGAGAAAAGAGAGGCTTGCATACATAACAGACACACACTTTGAAATAAACGGTGTGGCAAGAAGCTCAAGGATCATCAGGGAATTGGCACAGAGGTATGACTTACCCTTAGATGTAATAACAGTCTGGGAAGGGAATGTTAAAGAGAATAACCTGGTCCTTTTGAAGCCCGCCTTTGAGTTTTCTACGCCCTTCTACGAAGAGTTCAAACTTCGTGTGCCAACTCTCATAACTCTCTTGGACCTTTTGAGGAACTATTCAAGGGTGCATATAGCCACGCCGGGACCTTTGGGCATTATGGCTTTTGGCGTTGCCAAGGCTCTGGGACTTCCCACCACTTTTACCTTCCACACGGATGTGCCCGCCTACGCATACACCTACACAGGAAGCCGGGAACTTATGGACATCTCCTACAAGCTCATTGCCCTTCTTTGCAACGCCTGTGAAAGGGTCTTTGTACCCTCCGAAGCTTACAAAAAGCTCTTAAAGGAAAAGGGAGTAAAAGAGGAAAAGATCAAGGTCTTCAAGAGGGGTGTGGATACAAGCCTGTTCAACCCTTCCAAAAAGGAAGAGGGCTTTTTCCAAAGGAAGTTTGGAGTGCAGGTTAGGGGAAATGTGGTCCTCTATGTGGGTAGGGTCTCAAAGGAAAAGAACATGGATGCTTTCTTATACTGTGCCAAGAGCTTTCCGGAGGATACCTTTATTATAGTGGGGGATGGACCCTACAGAGAAGAAGTGGAAAAGAAAAAGCCAAGGAATGTTTATCTTTTGGGATATCTGACCGGGGAAGAGCCGGCAAAGGCATACGCCAGTGCGGATGTGTTTTTGTTCCCCTCTGAGACGGAGACCTACGGACAGGTGATCTTGGAGGCTATGGCAAGCGGGCTCCCTGTAGTGGTAAGTAGCAAGGGTGCATCCCACGAACATGTGGAAGAGGGAGTAAATGGATTTATAGCGCACTCTTATGAGGATTTTGCGGAAAAGCTGGGAAGACTGCTGGAATCTCCACGCCTGAGGGAATTCATGTCCGCCGAAGCCCTAAGGTACGCCCAGTCTATGGACCTGACGGAGACTTACTTAGACTATATAAACAAACTTATGGGACGCGCAGGAGTAAAGGTATGAAGCTTATGGATATAACTCCATATTATCATTCCACCAGCGGTGGCATAAAAACTTACATAAACTATAAGGTAGAGTTTATGAAAAACCAGGATGTGGAACATGTGGTGGTTGTTCCTGGTAAAAAGCCCAGAACCTACACGGTGGGAAGGAGTCGTTTTTACGAGCTATCCTCCTTTGGGCTCATCGGTGGATACAGATTCTTTTCTTCCGTGAAGGAAATAAACAGAATTATTGAAGAGGAAAAGCCGGACGTGGTGGAGTTGGGGGGAACTTATCTTTTGGTGCCTTTCTTAAAAAGAAAGAACTACCTTCTATCTGTCTTTTATCACGCAGATGCCAAGAGGGAAATAGAACTTATGCCAGTGCCAAGCCCCTTTAAAAAGGTGCTTTTAAACCATGTCTTTGAAAAATGCCTAAAAAAGGCAGACCTTCTGCTGGTTCCTACGGAGAAGTATAAAAGGGAGTTTGACACACTTGGCTTTGAGAGTGTATATTATGCACCAATGGGAGTGGATACGGAGCTTTTTAATCCCTCCAAGCGGGACTTCTACCTAAAAAAGCTCCTGGGTGTGGAAGAGAAGAAATTTTTACTCCTCTATGCGGGCAGGCTGAGCGTAGAAAAGGGCATAAAAACCCTCTTGCAAGCCTTCGAGCTTTTGGACCCATCCCTCTTTCACTTGGTAGTGGTAGGCAAAGGACCCCTTAGCTTTTTGGTAAAGTGGTATGCAAAAAGATTTAACAATCTAACCTACATACCCTACTTGGAAAAAGGGGAGCTCTCCGTCCTCTATGCAAGTGCGGACCTATTTGTTAGTGCATCTCCCTTTGAGACCTTTGGCTTTGCCTTCTTGGAAGCCCAAGCCAGCGGAACGCCAGTGTGTGCCTTTGACTTGGAGCTTGAAACCCAGATCCTCAAAGAATTCCTTTCCAAGGAGAGAAAACCTCAAGCCTTAGCCCAAGCTATTATAAAGGGCACAGACCTTGTTTCCAAGAGCACCCGTATATACCTAAGGCAAAGGGTGGAAGAGGACTTTTCCATCTTCAAAAACCTTGAGAGGATAATAAGTCTCTACTACAGTAGAACCTTCACTCGGACATACTGTTAAAATGTTTTTATGGAAAAACTCTACGAGGGAAAGGCAAAGGTCATATACAAAACGGAAGAAGAGGACAAGGTAATAGTCTTTTTCAAAGACGGTGCCACCGCCTTTGATGCCACAAAAAAGGCTGAAATAGAAGGTAAGGGCGTTATAAACAACACCATCTCCAGCCTTCTCTTTGAGCTTTTGGAAAAATCTGGGATAAGGACCCACTACATAAAAAAGCTATCCGAGCGGGAGATGTTGGTTTGGAGGGCAAAGAGGTTTGACTTGGAGGTGGTGGTTCGCAACATCACCGCGGGGAGCCTGTGCAAAAGGCTCGGGCTTGAGGAGGGATTAGAACTTAAACCACCTTTGGTGGAGTTTTTCTACAAAAACGACCAGTTGCACGACCCACTTATATGTGCAGAACACATAAAGCTTTTGAACTTAGCAGAAGACTGGCAAGTCCAAAGTATGAAGGAAATGGCACTGAAAACCAACCAGGTGCTCAGGGAGTTTTTCAAAGGGCATGGGCTATTGCTGGTGGATTTTAAGCTGGAGTTTGGCACACTTCCCGATGGAAGTTTGGCGGTTATTGATGAAATATCCCCCGATACCTGCCGGCTCTGGGATGCAAAAACAGGGGAAAAACTGGACAAAGACCGCTTTAGGTTTGACCTAGGAGACCTAATGGAGGGCTACAAGAGGGTTTTAGAAAAAATTCAAGGGGGATAAACCACCAAGCCCACCCTTCCCATCCTTCCCCAGATTTTATCCAACCCTTGGGAAGGGTAAAACTTCATCTCTTCGTAGCCCGTATGGGCATAAAAACCTTCCTCGTCAAAACCCACCACCACCAAGTAGTGGGGCACGCTAACAAAAAGCGCGCCCAGGTCTACAAGGATTATCACGGGTAGTCCTCTGCTTATATACTGTCTAAGCTTTTCAAGGTCCCCTTTAAAGAGCTCCGTTTGAAAACCTTTCTTTTTTGCGTAGTTTTCAAGGTCTGTGATAAGGGCTCCCTTTAGCTTAGGAACATAAACCTCCTTGGCTATTTCATCTTGGTCTATGTGTAGGTTATAGTAGGCAAAAACACTGCTGAGGGAGGCGGGACCGCAAAACTGGTCCCGCTGTTTTACAAAGGGAACTTTTAGGATTACCTTATTATGATCTCCTTGTTGAGGAGCTTCAGAAGGATCACCACCAGTATGGCGATCACCAAGACTGCTATAACCGTCCCAAGCCCGTCCCCACCAGCCAGCACCTTCTCCGATGCCTTGGCTAAGATGTGTATTTGCTGGTCGTCCATCTCCGAGAGCTTTTTTTCTATTTCCTCTTTGCTGAGCCCATAGGCTTTTAGTTTTTCTTGAACTATTTTGCTCTCCAGAGCCCTCTGAATGGTCCTTATGTCCTCCTCTCTGTTGATCTTTGACACCTCCTCAGAGGCGGGCTTGGAGCCTACAAGTCCTGCCATCGCAGGGGCGGAGTTAAAAAGGGAAAACCAACCGGCTATTGCAAGGGCTAACGCGGGATTCCTCAACTTCTTCCACATACCTTCAACCTCCCAAAAGATATTATAAAAAATCCTCCAACTGAGGATTGACGGGAAGGGTTCCGTAGGTGGCACCCTTTACCACAACCTTCCTACCCTCCACCTCCACGCGACCTTCAGATAACCACTTTACCGCCTGAGGAAGTATCCTATGCTCATACTCAAGGATCCTTTGGGATAGGCTCTCTTCGGTGTCTTGGGGTAGCACGGGCACGCATGCTTGAATAATTACGGGTCCATTGTCAAGTTCCTCGGAGACAAAATGCACCGTGCAACCGGTGAGCTTTACCCCATATTCTAAAGCTTGCCTTTGGGCGTGCAATCCCTGAAAGGCAGGAATTAGAGAAGGGTGGATGTTTATAACGCGCATGGGGAAAGCCTTTAAAAACTCTCCACTAAGCACCCTCATAAAGCCCGCAAGGACTACCAGCTCCACGCCCTTTTCCTTCAAAAGCTCCACCATCCTCCTTTCAAACTCCAGCTTGCTTTTAAATTCCCTCCTTTCCACCACCGCATACTCAATCCCATGCCTTTTGCATCTTTCTATGGCATAAGCTTGAGGGTTGTCGGAAATAACTAAGGCTATCTCTCCCTTTATCTTTCCCTCGTTGTAAGCGTTTATGAGGGCTTGAAGGTTGGAGCCCCTGCCGGATATCAAAACACCTACTTTCATATCTTTTGCCTGAGGGTAGGAAAGAGTATTACCTCCCTTATAGAATCCACATCCGCCAAAAGCATTACCAGCCTATCTATACCTATACCCTCGCCGGCGGTGGGTGGCATACCATACTCCAGAGCCCTTATAAAGTCCTCATCCATAGCCATGGCTTCTTCATCTCCCCTTTCCTTCTCCTTCAGTTGTTCCAAGAACCTCTCCCTCTGCTCCACAGGGTCGTTTAGCTCTGTGTATGCGTTGGCTATCTCTTTGCCCGCCACAAAGAGCTCAAACCTCTCCACCAAATCTGGGTCCTCTCGGTGGGTTTTTGCCAAGGGTGAGAGCAGTTTTGGAAAGTCTATCACAAAGCAAGGTCCCCAAAGTTCATCCTCCACCAGTAAGTCAAAGACCTTGTCTATTAGCTTAGCATGGGTTAGCGTTTCTGCCTTGGGCACTCCCACTTCCTTTGCCAACTTTCTAAGACCTTCAACGTCTTTTAAAAAGAAATCCTTGTCTTTGCCCGTCTTTTCCTCCAAAAGTTCAAAGTAGCGGTATCTTTTAAAGGGCGGTGTGAAGTCTAGCTCCTTGCCCTGGTAGGTTATCTTTAGCCCACCCACAAGTTGATTTAACAGGTAAGAGAAAAGTTCTTCTGTGAAGACCATAAGGTCCTTGTAGTCCCAGTAGGCACAGTAAAACTCAAGCATGGTAAATTCCGGGTTGTGGGTAGTATCTACACCCTCGTTGCGGAAGTTCTTACCAAGCTCATAAACCCTGTTTATACCTCCCACAATGAGCCTCTTTAGGTAAAGCTCAGGGGCGATCCTCAGATAGAGGTTCTGCTCAAGGTAGTTGTGGTAGGTTATGAAGGGCTTGGCGTTTGCACCGGACGCTATGGGCTGGAGGATGGGAGTTTCTACCTCCAAGAAGCCCTTGGCGTCCAAAAATCTCCTCAGCTCGCCTATGAGCCTGCTCCTTAGGAAAAAGACTTTTCTTGCGTGCTCGTTGGCGATCAGGTCCAAGTATCTTTGCCTGTATCTGACCTCCACATCCTTCAACCCATGCCACTTTTCCGGTAAAGGATGCAAACTCTTTGCCAAAAGGACCCACTCCTTTACCTCAACAGTAAGCTCTCCCGTGTTGGTCCTAAAAAGCCTTCCTCTAACTCCCAGTATGTCCCCTGGGTCTATAGTCTCCTCAAAATCCTTAAAAGAAGCCTCTCCCATAATGTCCTGCCTTAGATATATCTGAAGCTTTCCAGTGGCATCCTGAAGATGGGCAAAAAGGGCTTTCCCCATAGGGCGGAGGGTTATAAGCCTGCCCGCTACAGAAACCTCCACATCCTCCGGGTTCATGTCGTATTTTTCCTTTACCTCTGAAACATCAAAGGCATCCCCTTCTGAAACAACTGCTTGGTCTAAGGTTAGCTTGCCCTCCCACCTTGTAAGAACTCCCTCAAGAACTACGTACTCTCCCTGCTTTAGCCCTTGGGTGGTCCTTACCAACATCTCCACCCCACCCCTTTGATCCTCAAGCCTAATCAAAAAGTTGTCTTCCTGCTTGGAAACCCTTTTGACCTTGCCTCTTATCTTTACCCTTTCCCCCTGTGGTTCTCTTTCATACTGTCTTCTTAGCTCTCCAAGGTTATGGCTGATTTCATATCTGTATGGATAAGCTAAACCTCTTTCCCTGAGCTTGTTTAGCTTTGCGAGCCTTGATTCTTCCATAAGGCAATTATTTTAAATTATTCCAGCGAAAGACCGCTCTCAAAATCCTCTTGACTCAAACTTTCACAAGCGGATTTTACCTTTTCTATGGCGGTGTAAAAGTCATCGGGTATAACCCTAACACGCATACCATAAGCCTTTTGCACCGCCTTTTTTATGATCTCTCCCTTCATAAGGGCATTGTCCCATCCAAACTCTGCGTATTTTTCATTCACCAGTTTGTTTAGTTCAAAGAGGGCTTTAGCCCTATTCCTTCTTTCTTCCACCGCAGAGCTGAGGGAAAGTCGCAGGAATTTATCTATCTTTGAAACAAAGCTTTCGTAAAAGCTGGCGGAGAACTTGGGCTCAAACTCTTCTATAGTAAAGCCAAGGGTTATGTATTCGGGTTTTTCAAAGTAGTCTATAAGGTCCTCCTCCAACTGACTGTCGTTCTCTTTAAAAAGTTCCATGTAAAGCCTGTAGGCTTGCTTGGACTTTTCTTTCACATTGGGCGGCTTTTCAGTGTTCAATTCCAAAAAGTAGTGATAAAGTTCCTCATCCACCACAATAGCTAAAATTTCATCCACTCCAAGCTCCCTTAGGGCAAAAAACCTATGCTGACCATCTATCACATAGAACTTGCCCTCCCTTTGCACCACAATTATGGGCACCAAAAAGCCCAACTTTTCTATGGCGGTCTTTAAACGCTCTTTTAAAGTTTCTGAAAGGTCCCTCTGAAAGTGTGGAATTTCAACCTCTTTTACATCCAGCAAACACAAAGATAGCGTCCTGTTTTTTACTGGTTCCTGAAAGCTTGCGATCTCCCTCATATTTAAAAATTTTATACTTTGGGTGAGAAATTACACCCATATTTAAGACTTCCTGAAAAAGTTACAAGCCTATAGCGTAGCCATAAAGGTAAGCAAGCAAGGTAATCCCTTTCCTCCATGCAAAAACTTTTTTCTTAAGAGATTTCCAGCACTTCTAAATTTCTCATCCAGCATATTTTATTTTATAATGAGTAGGGTAAGGAGTAGTTTAGCTCCTTTAGAGTCTGGAGGGACAGCCCAATGAAGGATCTTTCTAAAACAACTTACATAACTTCCTTAAACTTGGCACAGCTGAGAGACTTAGTTAAAAGCCTTGGGTGGGAGCCCTACCGGGCAGACCAAATTTTAAACTGGGTTTATAAAAGGTTCATCACCAACTTTGAAGAGATGACCAACCTATCAAAGGAGCAAAGGAGATTTTTGAGGGATAATTACTCTATCCACAGCTTAGAATTGGTGCAAAAGGTGGAGGGTGGAGATTCCACAAAGTTTTTGTTTAAAACCGTTGATGGGCATCTTTTAGAGACGGTGCTAATATACGAACGGGACCATCTTACCCTGTGTGTATCTTCCCAAGTGGGCTGTGCGGTGGGATGCACCTTTTGTGCCACCACCAAGGATGGGCTTGTTAGAAACTTAAGGACCGAGGAGATCATAGACCAATTTTTGCAGGTGCAGAGGCATACATCACAAAGGATAAGAAATGTCGTCTTTATGGGTATGGGTGAGCCTTTGGCTAACTATGAAAATGTTAGGAAGGCGGTGGAGATCATGGTTAGCCCATGGGGGCTTGACCTGTCCAAAAGAAGGGTTAGCATATCCACCAGCGGGCTTGTCCATCAGCTCAGGCTCATGGCTCAGGACCCACTAATGAGAGAGTTAAACTTGGCAGTTTCCATTAATGCACCCACTCAGGAACTTAGAGAAAAGCTTATGCCCCTTTCAAAGACAAACACTCTTCAAGACCTAATGGAAACCCTCTATCAGTTTCCTTACCCCTCCGACAGAAGGATCATGATAGAGTACGTGCTTTTGGAGGGGGTCAATGATGAAGAAATGCACGCAAGACAGCTCGCAAACCTTCTCAAAAAGAAGAGAAACAAATTCAAGGTAAATCTCATACCCTTTAACCCAGACCCATCCTTGCCTTACAAGAGACCATCAATGGAGAGGGTTTATAGATTTCAAAAAATCCTTTGGGAGGAGGGTATATCTACCTTCATAAGGCTGAGCAAGGGGGTAGATGTATTTGGTGCTTGCGGTCAGCTGAGAAGAAAAAGACTTGTGTTAAGATAAAAGTCCTATGGCAAAGAAGGGTAGATGGATCACCGAACTTATTGTGATAGTTATGGTTGTTCTTCTCATTAGGGCGTTTGTAGCCCAAGCCTACAACATTCCCTCGGGTTCTATGAAGCCCACGCTATTGGTGGGGGATTTCATACTGGTGAATAAGCTGGTGTATAGGTTTTCAGAACCCCAAAGGGGCGACATAGTGGTCTTTAAGTATCCAATAGACCCAAACATAGACTTTATAAAAAGGATAGTTGCCCTGCCGGGGGAAGAAGTTGAAGTAAGAAACAATCAAGTTTTCATAAATGGAAAGCCTTTACCTTTAATTGAAGTAGGGAGGGGAGAAGAAAACGGTGTAAGAAAAGTTATTTACGAAGAAATCCTGCCCGAGGGCATAAAGCACAAAGTCCAGTTCTATGAAGACTTTCCCTTCTCAAAAAGGGACTTTGGACCTGTTGTAGTCCCACCCAACCACTATTTTGTGATGGGAGACAACAGAGACAACAGCGAAGACAGTAGATACTGGGGCTTTCTGCCGAGGGAAAACATAGTAGGAAAAGCCTTTGTAATATACTTCTCAGGGGATGTTCCGCCTTTGCAAACCACTGATGTTAGCATTTTCACTGGAATAAAACAGCTAATACTTGCAATATTAAATCCAAGGTTTGAGAGGATCGGAAAACCTCTCATATGGTAAATACGGGAATTTCCGCATCTAAGAACCTTTCTAATGTAAGCAAAAGCACCATTGGTGGCACCTTTGCAGAATGCAGGGTGTAAATAAAAAGTTCTGGAAGTTTTTTAACATCCACAAAGCTCTTAGAAATGGCTCCAGCCTTTACATCCACATACTCACTGAGTCCATCCAATATTAGTTCGTATTTTTCCTTGGGTGTTTGTTTTTCCATTTCAAAGAGTATGCTACTCAAAAGACCAAGGATAAGGGTTTCATCCTCCAAGTTTGCCAAGTTAAAGGTATTCTTTTGTTTAGAAATTCTTTCAATAACCTCATCCACGCCCTCCAATATTGGATTTCCAAAAGCCGGACGTATTACGGAAGGATTTAGAAGCCTAATTTGAGCAAGGCTTAAGGCGTTTTCAATGCCAGAAAAGTTAAGCCTATAATAAAGGACAACCCTCTCAACGTCCGCGGTTTTGTTAATAGAGTATTCTTCCGGAAGACAGTAGGAGCTAAAGAGCTTAGAGGAAAAAAGTGTTTTTGTTTTTTCTTCAAAGACTACAAAGCTTCCCTTCTCTGGCAAAAAGGGAGTTTTTATAAACCGAAGAACATCGCCCGCCCCAAGGTTAAGAAGGCCATCTGGAAAGCTTTCCACGAGCTTTATCCGCCTTTCCGGAACACCCAAACCCATCAAGCTCAGTGCTATGGGAAGGCTCGTGATAACATAAAGCTTGGGGGCTAAATTAAGCAGGTTTAGAATGCTTTGGGTATCCTCTGGGAGTAGGTCCATCATAACCAAAGCCCTCAAGTTTTCCATCCTACCTACAGCCTTTTCTATCTCATCCCTTGCAGCAGAAAACCTGTGGTATGGTAGCACGTTGAAGAGTAGGGGGACATGACTATCCCCTTTTTCGTAAATTCTCAAGTACATATTCCTCTGTAGCAAACCCTCAGTGTCCAAAAAGTTTATCAAAAAGAGCCCTTCTTCTATTGATAACATACTGGGTGCAGACGGTTGAACCTCCTTATGAACCTCCCGCTGGACTGTCTCTTGAACCACCTCCAGATAAGCGGTAGAAGGTTGCGGTTGAACTTCTTCAAGTAGCATGGAGAAGAAGTCTGCGTTGTTCTTAAAGTATGTGATCAGTTTTGCATCCTCTGTGTATGGAAGGAGCTTAACGCTAACATTATCCGATTTAATTATTTCTTTGAAATTCTCAGGATTGCAGGAAAGCCCTTTAACTGCAGCCGCTTTTAAATATAATTCACAGGAAAGACCATCCGCATTAAGGAGGACACCAGTGGATGTATTCGTTGACAGAAGGTTTATGAACACGTTCATCATTCCCAAATCCGATGGAACATTGTCATAAAGTCCCTCAAGGGTCCGATAGAGTTTGGCAGACTTGTTGAGAAACTCTAAAGGATTGAAGGGTAAGATCAGTATGTTAAAATCGCTAAAGCCAACTTTTTTAAGCCCTTCTGCCTGCTGATAATCTTCCACCAAAAACATAGGAACAACAAAGTAGCCTTCCTTAAGTAGTTCCCAAAAATGGTCTCTATCCTTCCATCGGAGTATTAAAAAGTCTGGTGGAACCGCTTTCAATAGGTCCTTAGCCTTTTTCTCGTCAAATGCAACCATAAGCTTGTGCCCTGTTATGTCCAAAATATCACCAAAAATAGGATAAAGTCTCTTCTCTTCGTCAAACAGCAAAAATTTCATTACATCACCTCCCCTTTTTTGGATGCCACCATTAAAAGGTTAAGCTGTTCTCTGAGGATGTTCATGGAACGCACCACCATAAAAAAACCATGCTCCACATTCAAAAGGGCAGACTGAAATGCTAAAGAATCCTCCAAGAGCCTGAGCTCCCTTATTTTCCTGTAATACTCATCCAGTTCGGTCCCGCACTCTAAGAGCTTTTTTACCACCTCTTGGCTGAGCTTCAGGGCTTCTTCTCTTGTATCCAAAGCCTGCCTACCTCCTTTCCTCTTTTCTTTGGGATATTATACCTGCTAAAGAGGATAGATTCTATCTTTCTTAGGTCTATCTCCTCCAAGCCTTCAAAAATGAGGGCATTTTCCTCCTCCCGATGGATCACGCTTACATTACCCTCTCCCACCAGCACATCACCACCACCCGCCATAAAACCCACCGCCAAGGACATGGTGGCAAAATCAAGCACATTAACTCCCAAGGTAGGCTTTTCTTCTCCTTTTATGGCTAAGTAGGTACAAAGGGCTAAGCCGATCCTAAACAGGCTCTCTGCGGTAAAGGGATAATCGCCCAGATTTCCGTAGAGCTTTTTGCCCTCAAAGAGTCTCTTTGACAGCATTCCAAACCTCACCCTCAAGGTCTTCTATGCCTCCTTGCCCCCTTTTTGCAAACAAAAAGAACTCTTCGTTTCCCTTTGTTCCCCTTGGCTTTGCCTTAATAACCCTTAAAACAGAAAAACCAAGATCCTTTAGAAAGTTTGCCACATCCAACGCTGCCTGCGCCTTCTTTTCGTCATCCTTCACCACGCCCTTTTTGACGAACTTTGGGGGAAGCTCAAACTGAGGCTTAACCAAAACCAACAAAAAACCCTCCTCCTTTAAAAATTTTACCACCACGGGCAAAAGCTTTTTGGAGGATATAAAGGATACGTCCATGGTTATTAGATCCACCTTTTCGGGAATATGCTTCTCTGTGAGTTCTCTTGCGTCCGTCTCTTCATAAAGGACAACCCTTGGATCCCACCTTAGTTTTTGGTCCATCTGAGCCTTTCCCACATCTACCGCATAGACCCTTTTGGCACCCTTTTGTAAAAGACAGTCTGTAAAGCCTCCCGTAGATGAACCCACGTCCAAAACGGTAAAACCTTCCACTGAAAGTCCAAGCTTTTCGAGGGCATGTTCAAGCTTATACCCTCCCCTTGAAACATACCTAAAGGGCTCCTTTACTTCTACCTTTGCATTCTCCTTGACCCGTTGCCCAGGCTTGTCTGCGGTTTTACCATCCACAAGGACCAAGCCGGACATGATCAGAGCCTGTGCCTTTTCCCGAGTGGGGGCGAGTCCTTTTTCTACAAGATACTGGTCAAGCCTCAAAGCCTAAAAAGATGCTTTATAAGGTAAAGAATAAGCAAAAGAACAAGGGGAGAAAAGTCAATGTTCCCATAGGTGGGGAGAACATTTCTTATGGGTCTCAAAAGGGGCTCAATCAACGCATCCAATTTCCTGTAAAAACCACTCTCCCTAACCTGAGGGAACCACGAGCCTACGGCATGAACTAAAACTAAAATGATCAAAAGGTTTATAACGAGGGAGAGCAGTCCCTTTATCATTCAACCAGCTCTAAGATGGCAAGCTCGCAAGAATCTCCCACCCTTCTAAAGGGAAGTTTGATAATACGTGTGTATCCACCGTTCCTTCCTTCAAAGCGGGGACCGACCTCCTCAAAGAGTTTTTTTATCGCCCTTTTGTCTGGCAATAGCTGAAGGGCTCTCCTTCTGGATGAAAGGTCTCCTTTCTTGGCAAGGGTGATAAGCCTTTCTACGAAGGGGCGAACCGCCTTTGCCCTCTGCAAGGATGTTTCTATTCGCTCTTCAAGGATAAGTGCCCTGGCTAAGGACCTGTAAAGGGCAAGCCTCTGTTCTTTTGTCCTGTCAAAGTGTTTCTTTTTAACCCTATGCCTCATCTTTTACCTCCTGCCCGTTAAGTCCATGCCTAAGTGCAGACCCATCTGCCTTAGGGCTTCCTTTAGCTCATTTATAGCCTTTCTTCCTATGTTTTTAGTGCTCTTTAGCTCTTCCTCTGTCAGCTTTACCAAGTCCCCTATGGTGGTTATGCCCATCCTCTTTATGGAGTTAAGAGCCCTTTGGGAGACGTCAAGCTCCTCAATGGGTAGGGCGAGCTTCTCTATGAACTCGTCCGTGGGTATGGGCTCTTCTACCACCCGAGGGATCTCGTAAGAGATGTTCTCCAGTAAGGAGAAATTCTTTATCAGTATTGCCACCGCCTCCTTAACCGCCTCCTCTGGACTTTTGCTTCCGTCTGTGTGTATTTCCATTATGAGCCTGTCGTAATCGCTTCTCTTTTCTACCCTGGTTTTTTCTATTCTGTAGGCAACATGCCTTACCGGATTGAAGTCCCCATCCACCATGATCCAACCCACCTCTCCAAAGGACTCCATCTCCTCCGTGGGCACATACCCTATCCCTCTCTCAACCCTTACTTCCATCTTTAGCTCCACGTTTGGGTCTGTAATGGTTGCTACCTTAACATCGGGTGTGATCAACTCCACGCTTGGGGGCAAAGAAAAGTCCTTAGCATAGACGGGTCCCTCTCCCTTCTTTTTAAGATAGAGCACCTCCACATCAGAGTTTGTCATTCTAAACTTAATCTCCTTGAGGTTCGCCAAAATCTCCAAGAGGTCCTCCTGCACACCATCAAGGGAAGAGAATTCATGATAGGCACCATAAACCTTTACTCCCGTTATTGCACAGCTCTCTATGGAAGAAAGAAGCACCCTTCTTAAGGAGTTTCCTACGGTTATGCCAAAGCCCCTCTCCAAGGGCTCTATCACAAGGCGACCGTAGGTGGGGCTCACTTCTTCCCAAAATATTTTGTTGGGATAGATAAACTGCCTTAGCATACTCTTTCCTCCTTAAACCCTTGAGTAAAACTCTATTATGTATTGCAAATTGATTGGGATCTCTAATTGAACATCCTTGGGCAGGTCTAAAACCTTTCCTCTAAAGTTCTCCTTGTCAAGTTGCAACCACACAGGCACACTTCTTGGGTCTATGTTCTCTAGGTTCTCCTTTATTTGAGGTACATCCCGAGAGGAGGGTTTGACCTCTATTATGTCTCCCGCAGAGACCAAGTAAGAGGGAATGTTGAGCTTTTTGCCGTTTACTAAAATATGACCGTGCACCACAAACTGCCTTGCTTGCCTTCTGGTGCTCGCAAAGCCAAGCCTATAAACCACATTGTCCAACCTTCTCTCCAAAAGCTGGAGAAGAACTTGCCCCGTGTTGCCCTTTGACTTGGATGCCATGTCAAAATACTTTTTGAACTGTTTTTCTCTTATACCACCGTAGAGGAACTTTAGCTTCTGCTTTTCCATAAGCCGAAGCCCGTATTCGGTAAGCTTTCTTTTCCTTCCTTTGACCCTTCCATGCTGTCCGGGTGGAAAGTTTCTCCTGCTCAAAATTTTGGGGGCGCTTTTCTTGCCCGATACTACCACACCAAGCTTTCTGTCTATCCTTGCCAAAGGACCCAAATACTTACCCATGTTTCATACCCTCCTTCTTGCGGGTGGTCTGCATCCGTTGTGGGGCACGGGGGTTATATCCCTTATCTTGGTGATCTTCAGTCCCGCTGCATAAACTGCCTTCAGGGCGGATTCTCTTCCTGCGCCAGCCCCTTTGATCCACACTTCCGCCTCTTGCAACCCATACTCTTGCATAGCCCTCTTCACCGCCTTTTGGGCTGCAAGCTGTGCGGCGTAGGGCGTGCTCTTTCTGGTGCCCTTAAAACCCACGGTGCCACCGCTTTCCCAGACCAAAGTGTTCCCTTGCGTATCCGTTATGTTTACTATGGTGTTGTTAAAGGTGCTAAGAATATGAACTATGCCCTGCGATACGGTTCTCTTTTGTTTTTTTACCGCCTTGGTTTGCCTTCTCTTTGCCATTGCTTTCCTCCTTACTTGGCTATCTTCTTCTTAGTGCCGCCCACCGTCTTTCTTTTGCCCTTCCTTGTCCTTGCGTTGGTCCTTGTCTGCTGTCCTCTTACGGGAAGACCTTTAACATGTCTCATACCCCTATAACAGCCTATGTCTATTAGTTTTTTTATGTTCAGCTGGACCTCTCTTCTTAGGTCTCCTTCCACCTTGTAATTTTGTTCTATGAATTTTCTTATGGTGTTGAGCTCATCCGGACTTAACTCACCCAGACGCTTTGTGCAAGGTATGCCCGTCTTTTGGCATATCTCCTTTGCCCTCTTCCATCCTATGCCATAAAGGTAAGTGAGTGCCACTTCCAACTTTTTGTGGTCTGGTAGGTCTACGCCCGCTATCCTTGCCATAGCCTTCCTCCTTAGCTACCCTGCCTTTGTTTGTGCTTTGGGTTCTCGCATATAACCATAACCCTGCCTTTCCTTCTTATGATCCTACACTTGGCACATATAGGTTTTACAGAGGGTCTCACCTTCATAACAAACCTCCTAAAGGGGAAATATTATAACACATCATTCTCTGTATATGATCCTTCCTCGGGTCAGGTCATAAGGGGAGAGCTCCACCTTTACCCGGTCCCCAGGTAGGATCCTTATAAAGTGCACCCTCATCTTTCCAGAGACATGGGCTAACACCTCGTGCCCTGTGTCTAACTTTACCCTAAACATAGCGTTGGGCAACGCCTCCTCCACTGTCCCCTCAAGGACAATTCCCTTTTCTTTGTATTTCTCTTGGTCTTTTTTCTTAGCCATCAAAAAACCCCCTTGGTAAATTGGGTTAAAACCATTGGACCATCCTTAGTTACTGCCACCACGTATTCGTAGTGGGCGGAAGGGCTTCCGTCTGCGGTCAAAACAGTCCATTGGTCTCCGTCGTGGGTTATTTCGGAGGTGCCAAGGGAGAGCATGGGTTCTATGGCAAGCACCATGCCTGCGCGTAGTTTAATATCCCTCTCGTGTTTGAAATCCTCCATGTGGTTTGGCACAAAGGGGGGCTCGTGCACCTTCCTTCCTATGCCGTGCCCTCCTAGGTTCTTTACAGGATAAACACCGTACTTGTCTGCAACCCTCTTTATGGCTTTAGTGATGTCCGACAGAAAGTTTCCGGGCACGCAAGCTTTTACCGCCTCCTCAAGGGCTTCCTTGGTGGCTCTTAGCAGTCTCTCCTTATCGGGGTCTATCTTTCCCACGGGCACAGTGATGGCAGAATCGCCCGCATATCCATCAAGGATGGCACCAAAATCCAAGCTAACTACATCTCCCTCTTTTATTACCTGCTCCCTTTTTGGCAGACCATGCACCACCGCAGAATTCACAGAAACGCACAAAGCGGCGGGGTAAGAAACCTTACTGAAAGGAGGTTTGTAGTTGAGAAAGGCTGCCCTTGCCCCTCTTTTTTTTACCACATCCCGGGCTATGAGGTCCAGCTCCGCTGTGGAGACTCCCGGCTTTACATACTCTGCCACCGTTTCCAAGACCTCCACCACCACATCGCAAGCCCTTTTGATCTTATCCAGTTCCTTTAAAGAGTAGAGTTTCACCTGCGTCTTTTCAGCCATCCCTTACGAGACCCTTAACCTCTTCAAAGAGCTCTTCCACTCCTTTTCCTGCATCCAATCTATATATTATACTCCTATCCTGATAAAATTCAATAAGTGGTTGGGTTTGCTTCCTATAAACCTCAAGGCGTTTTTTTACCACCTCTTCTTTGTCATCATCCCTTTGCACAAGGCTTCCACCGCATAGGTCGCACACTCCTTCAACCTTGGGTGGGTTGTATTTCACATGATAGACCGCACCGCACTTTGAACACACCCTCCTGCCCGATAGCCTGTCTATTATTACCTCATCGGGAACATCAAAAAATAAAACCTTTGAAATTTTTTCGCCCTTACCTTTTAACATCTCCTCCAAAGCTAAGGCTTGATTGACAGTTCTTGGAAATCCGTCCAAGATCACGTTGCCATCTTTGGGCATGGTTTCCTCTATGAGCTGAACTATGAGTTCATCGGGCACCAACTCGCCCCTATCCATGTATTCCTTAGCCCTTTTACCCAAGGGCGTTTGGTTCTTTACCGCCTCCCTCAGGAGGTCTCCGGTGGCTATGTGTAAAAACCCCATCCTTTGGGACAAAAGCTTAGCCTGAGTGCCCTTGCCCGCACCGGGTGATCCCAAAAAAACTAAGATCACTTCACCTTCCTCCTGTATTGGGTGTATTTCCTCTGAAGCAAGCTCGCCTCTATTTTGTTTATGGTATCAAGGGCTACGCCCACCACAATTAGGGCGGTTGTTCCCCCATAATAGAAGGGCACTTTCAGCCAAAAGCTAACAAAAACGGGAATAACCGCCACTACGCTCAAAAAGATTGCACCCACAAAGGCAAGCCTGTTTATTATCCCCTCCAAAAGCTTTTGTGTGTCTTGCCCCGGTCTTACCCCCGGGATAAAGGCACCTGCCTTTCTCAGGTTTTCAGCCACCTCCGCTGGGTTTATCAAAACCGCGGTATAAAAGTATGTGAAAAAGACTATAAACATAACATACAGAAAGTTGTAAAAGAATGTGGTTGGATTGAAGGCATCGTGCAGTGCTTTGGCGATGGGATGTTGGATAAAACCAAGCACGGTGGAGGGAATGATTAGCAAAGACTGGGCAAAGATGATTGGTATAACGCCCGCTGGGTTGATCTTTATGGGTAGGTAAGTGGAACCGCCCACCACCTCTTGCCTGCCTATTTGCCTTCTTGGATGTTGCACGGGAATTCTCCTTTCTGCCTCTTGTATAAAGACTATGCCAAAGGTCACCAGCAATACAAAAATGATGGCACCCACCACCGCAAAGGGTGTAAGGTCTCCGTTCCTTAACATTTCATAGACCCTTATGATGGCGTTGGGAAAACCCGCCACTATGCCCGCAAAGATGAGCAGGGACATGCCGTTGCCTATGCCCTTCTCGGTTATCCGATCTCCTACCCACATTAAAAACATGGTGGAAGACACAAGGGCAACCACAGTGGTTATTACGAAAAATACGCCACCCTCTGGCACAAGGGGAAGACCCTTTGGGGAAACCTGACCCCTGAGCCACAGGGCAATACCCATAGACTGCACAAAGGCTACAAACAAGGTCAAATATCTGGTGTATTGGTTGATCTTATACCTTCCGTAGTCTCCCTCTTCCTTTGCCAACCTCTGAAGCTCCGGCACCGCCACGGTCAAAAGTTGCATCATTATGGCAGCAGAAATATAGGGCATCACACCCAAGGCAAAGAGGGTCATACGGGAGAGGTTTCCTCCCGAGAAAATGTCATACAAAT
>DAIRFT010000163.1:0-1129 GCA_036794885.1 Thermocrinis sp.
ATGCGTATTGATTACATATTTATCACAGAGCCTCTTTTGAAGGGTCTAAGAGATGTGTTTGTGGATACATGGGCAAGAAAGAAGAGACAGCCAAAGCCCTCGGACCATGCGCCCGTGGTGGGAGTTTTTGAACTGTGAGGGGAGTAATTTTTGCAATACTTACTAGCCTTGCGTGGGGGCTCGCCCCCATCCTCTTTAAGCTGGGTCTAAAGGCTGAAGTTAGCAACCTCTTTGCCCTCATGGTGCATAATTTTTCCGCCTTTCTGTTGGCATCCTTGTTCTTTTTTGCCTTGGGGGAACCCCGCAAGGTAGGCTTGAGGGAGCTGGTCATTATATCACTCGGGGGCATGCTCACGGGATTCTTGGGTTTGCTGTTTTACTTTGAAGCGGTTAGGCATGGCAAAGTTTCCATAGTGGCACCCATTGCCTCCACTTCTCCCTTCTGGAGTGTGCTCTTTGCCTACTTTCTGCTGGGCGAGAGCTTAAACCTTCAAAAATTGGTGGGCGTCTTTTTGATAGTGTTGGGCATAACCCTTTTGAGCCTTTCAAAGCAATGAAAGGGGTCCTCCTTTCCGTTTTGGTAGGCTTATTGCTTTACCTACCCTTCTCCAAGCTAAACCTATGGTTTTTGCTCTTTCCTGCCCTCTTTCTTTTTGTTAAATACCGGGGAGTGCCATTTTGGACCTTGGGAGGATATGTGTTTATCTTCCTTTCCCTGAAGTGTGCCAACATTGCCAGCGTTGATTTTGGCGGTATAAATCCCGTTCTCTCTTACTTTATGTATTCCCTGTTCGTTCTCATCTTTACCCTTTTTCAGTTTTCCCTGCCAGCCTTTATTGCCCAGAGGTTTTTTAAAAACTCCCCTTTAGCCTACGGCTTTTTTTATACCCTCTTTGAACTGCTCCGCTCTCACTTTCCCTTTGGTGGCTTTCCATGGCTTTTGATGGGAGAGGTTATCTCTCAGGTGCCCCTTTTGAAATATTCCCTGTACTTCTTGAGCATACCCCTTTACACCTTTTTGCTTTGGGTTTTGGTAATTTTCCTGTTCCAAAAAAGGCTTTTCTCTTTTGCCTTGGTTCTTTTAGTTTTACTTTCTCTTAGCCTTTTTGCTTACTTTGTGCCACCAAAG
>DAIRFT010000164.1:0-1119 GCA_036794885.1 Thermocrinis sp.
TCCTTTTTTGAGTTTCTTTAGGTTTTCTACGGCTATAGCTTTACCTTTCTGAATGTCTAAATCCACTATCTTGTGGGCTAATATCCACTCCTGTTGGTCTTTGCTGTTTTGGGAAAGTCCTAAAAGGTGGTGTAAGCTGATTGTTTGATAGCTTAGTAGTTCTCCAGTCTTTGAAACTTCAGCTATAGCTAAGTGTATAGGTGATGCGTTTGTGTCAATGGCTATTACTCCGTTCTCTTTGGTGTATTTCACTTTGGGCGTTGGGATTTCAAAGGATACACTTCCATAAACTTCTCCTTCTCTTAGCTTTAGTTCTACTGTGTAGGCAAAGTAGTTTTTCGTTTGCCAGCTTTCTAAAAGCATAGCCATAAAGGTGAGCCACTTGTCTTTGCTATTGCTGGGTTCTCTTAATACTTTGGCATAGATGAACTCCCTGTTCCCTGTAGTAATCCTAAGGCAAAGCTGTCCGTTTAGGTCTTCAAACCTTGCCAATCTGTTTCCTTTATCTGCCTTTGACCCAATGCTTATAAGGGTTCCCTGTCTTATCTCCCTCCACTGCCCTTTAAGTTTTTCTCTTGCTTTCCCTGAAAGGTGGTTTTTGCAAAGCTTTTCAAAAAGTCTTCTGCCACCAAACACTACTGATTTATCTGTGGGATATTGCTTAGCTTTGTATATGGCTGAATCAATATATTTTGTTGGCAATTCAGGGAATAACTGTCTTAGTCTGTGATATATTTGGGCATGAGGATTTTTTGTTTTTTCTTTTTCCAACTCTTTTAGCATATTGTATGCCACACGAATGGCAGAGGATTGCTTACGCATTAGCTTTATGAGTTTTTCTTTGTCTTCTTTTTTCAGTTCAAGCTTAAACTGAAGGCTAACAAACATCAGGGTTAGATTTTAGCCTTAAAACTATTGTGTGTCAATGGGTTTGTATTTCGGTTCTCACTTGGCGTATTCCACATGCCTTGTTTCCCTTATCACCAAGACCTTTATTTGACCTGGGAATTCAAGCTCCTCCTCTATCTTTCTGGCGATATCCTTTGAGAGCTGGTAGGCTTCCTCGTCGGTGATCTCCTCTGGATTGACCATGACCCTAACTTCCCTTCCTGCCTGCAC
>DAIRFT010000165.1:0-1116 GCA_036794885.1 Thermocrinis sp.
AACCCCAAGCACCTTTCTCCCTACCCTGTCGTTTAGAAAGGCTACCACAAGCCCCCCAATCAGTCCCCCCACACTTCCAAAGAAGAGCGCCTCGGAGACCTGCTTGGAGCTAAGATTATAGACCTTTGAAAGAACCAAGGGTAAAAAGGTGATCATGCCGTAGTAGGTGGTAAGTATGGTAAAACTCATTGACGCACTAAAGAGAAACCTCCACCGGTATTTGGTTAGGATCAGCTTGGTGGCATCCCATATGCTACCCTCAAAAACGGGAATTTGACAGCTTTCCACCTTTGGAGAGATGCCCGCCTCCCTTTCCACCTTTTTGACGATCTCCTCCGCCTCCTTCAGCCTTCCTTTGGAGATGAGCCACCTGGGAGACTCGGGCACATATATCCTTATGTATATGATCAAAAGGGTCAAAAGACCACCAATAAAAAAGGCAATCCTCCAAGCAAAGCCTTCGTCAAAATGCTTTAAAATATACAAAGCAGATAAGGAAGCCATAATACTCCCCAAGTTCCAAAGGGCGGTGATGGTGCCATCCACCTTTCCCCTGTGGCGGGCGGGCACAAACTCGTCTATTGCGGACTGGATCGCTGCAAACTCTCCACCCAAACCCGCTCCCGCCAAGATCCTAAAGAACAGGGCGGACTCAAAACTATTGGCAAAGCCCGTTAAAAAAGTGCCCCCAGAATACAGCAATAATGTAAGAATAAAGAGCTTTTTCCTGCCAAACCTGTCAGCCAAGTAGCCAAAGATCAAGGAGCCCAATATGGCACCTATGAGAAAACCGCTCACCATCAGGGAAGCCTGCTGGTCGGTAAATTGGAGGGTTTCTGCCATGGGCTTTAGGACTGCACTGACTATGACTACTTCAAAGGCGTCCAAGACCCAAGTAATGCCAAGGGCTAAAACAAACCTGGTGTGAAAGCCCGTCCAGGGAAGGGCGTCAAGCCTGCAGGTTAGGTCTGTGTTTATAAACCTCATAAAAACCTACCAAATTCTTCAAACTTAAAGCGGTATGCCCTTGGAAGTAGCTCCCTTTGAGGGTCCTTGTATCCTATGGCAAGCATAACGGGTATAACCTTCTCCTTATCTACACCCAAAAACTCCTTT
>DAIRFT010000166.1:0-1099 GCA_036794885.1 Thermocrinis sp.
CCCTCATCCTTCAAATACTTCGTGCAACCGCAAAGAAGCCCTTCCAAGTCTCCGATTATCTGAATGTTTCCTTTAATGTAATGCTCACCAAAGCCCATCTCTGGGTCCCTGATTATATCCCTTATAACCTTTGGGTCCTTCACCACCACTTCGCATTTACCTTCTCCAATAACCCTGCCATCGTAAAGCTCCACAGATAAACCACCTTCAACAAATTTTGCCAGATTTTTTACCGAGTCTTCTATCATTTTTCCACCTCCCGTGTTAGAATAAAAAATTATGGTAAGAAAGGCAGTTTTGCCAGTGGCAGGGTGGGGGACGAGGTTTTTGCCAGCTACCAAAGCTATGCCCAAGGAGATGTTCCCGATAATTGACAAGCCAGTGATCCAGTTCATAGTGGAAGAGTGCCTGCATGCGGGCGTGGAAAACATAATCTTTATTACAGGAAGGCACAAAAGACCCATTGAACACCACTTTGATATAAACACAGACCTTGAAAAACACTTAGAACAGATGGGCAAAGAAGAACTCCTAAAAAACATAAGGGAAATTAGCAGGCTCATAAACCCGATCTACGTAAGGCAAAAGGAACAGTTAGGTCTTGGTCATGCGGTTCTTGTTTCTGAACCCGTAGTTGGAAACGAGCCCTTCATAGTAGCCTTGGGTGATGTGATCCTTGAAGGTGAGAAAAACGTAATAAAACGCATGTTGGAAATATACGAAAGGTTTGGCAAGAGCGTAGTGGCAGTCTTTGAGGTAGACAGAAAAGATGTAAGCAAATACGGCATAGTGGATGGAAAGCTAATAGAGGAGGATATATACCTCATAGATGACCTTGTGGAAAAGCCAAAAAAGGAGGAGGCGCCATCAAACCTTGCCATAGTTGGTAGATATCTTTTTACCCCAAAAATCTTTGAAAAACTAAAGATCACACCCCCCGGCAAAGGTGGAGAGATACAGCTAACAGATGCCATAAAGCTTTTGCTTGAAGAGGAAGTGGTTTATGCCCTAAAGATAGACGCAAAGGTGTATGATACCGGAACACCCCTCGGATACCTCACCACCCTCGTGGAGTTTGCCTTAAAGAGAAAGGACATTC
>DAIRFT010000167.1:0-1077 GCA_036794885.1 Thermocrinis sp.
GTGATCTTTATAACCGCCTATGCGGATGCGGACGCGGTGGTAAGTGCCTCAAGGCTTGGTGCGGTGGATGTATTAAAAAAGCCCTTTAGTAGCCAAGAGCTTTTGCAGGCGGTAAAGAACGCCCTGGAGTTTGTTCCAAAGCTTGAGCCCTCTTACAGCAAAGAATTAGAAGGTAATTGGCTCCTCAAGGGCTATGTTTGAGGTGTTCAAAAAGGTGGGCTTAGCCTGTCAAAATGGGCTGAATGTTTTGATAACAGGAGAGACGGGGGTAGGAAAGGAAGTTGTAGCCAAGCTTATCCACGAGAACTCTCCGAGGAGAGAGGGACCCTTTGTAATACTGCACTGCCCAGCCATACCCTGGGACCTCTTTGAGGCAGAGCTCTTTGGTTATGTGAAGGGTGCCTTTACGGGCGCATTGGTGGATAAAAAGGGAAAGGCTAAGTTGGCGGAGGGCGGAACGCTTTTTTTGGATGAGATAGGGGATGTGCCCTACAAGCTCCAAGCCAAGCTTTTGGCTTTTGTGGAAAGAAAGAGCTTTTTTCCCTTGGGAAGTTCAAAGGAGGAGAAGGCAGATGTAAGGCTCATCTTTGCCACCAGCAGGGACCTAAAAAAGATGGTGGAAGAGGGAAAGTTTAGAGAGGACCTATACCACAGAATAAGCCAGTTGGAAATACAAGTGCCACCCCTCAGGGAAAGAAAAGAGGACATAAAACCCTTGGTGGAATACTTTGTAGCCCTTGCCAACGCCGAGTTGGGAACGAGCGTGGAGGGAGTGGAGGAGCAGGCACTAAGAAAACTCATGGACTATTCCTTCCCGGGGAATGTTAGGGAGCTGAAAAACTTAGTCTATAAAGCGGTGCTTGAAACAAGGTTTGGAAAGATAAAGGACTTTGCACTTCATGAGGAAAAAGACACCTCCTCCTTTGAGAGGGCTTTGGAGCTTTTGCTTAATACGGTGCCCGAGGAGGAACTTCCAAACCTCCTTGAGAGGGTGGAGCTATACCTTATAAAAAAGCTCCTTGAAAGATACTCAGGAAACAAATCCAAAGTGGCGAGCCTTTTGGGAATATCCAGAAA
>DAIRFT010000026.1:0-8271 GCA_036794885.1 Thermocrinis sp.
CTTTCTCCAAAGTAAGCAAGGTATATCCAGTTTGCCCCCAGGTTCCTTATCTTTAAAGGAAGTTCAGGGTCTGCACCCTTAAGGTAGTATGCCTCTACGCCCAAGGTCTTTAGGCTTGCCACCAAAGAAGCTGCGGTCAAGGCGCAAAGGTCAGATGTGTTCATATAAACCACCGCTATCCTGTCGTAGCCCCTCTCCTTTAACTGCTTTGCTATCTGGACTGCCACGTTTATACGCATGTTTGCCCTTTCGGGTACAAGGTATGTGTTTTCTTGAGATTTAACTACTGGTGCAACCACAAAAAGTGCCATAATCAACATAAGTTTTTTCATAGCAAACCTCCTTTGATAGATTATAAACCAAGCTTAGTTATCCCAACTGGAACTACCCCAGCTATCCCACGAACTACTTCCCCAATCATCAGACCAACTTGAAGTCCAATCATCCCAGTTAGAACTGCTCCAATGGTCGTCAAAAATGCTTGACCGATTATCGTCATCGTGGCATATATGGTAGTATATGTTTCCTGGAAGATGACAATAAGACGGATCTGTGTAAATATCGTGGGAACTTGTTGAATCATTATCCGAAAAGCTTGAACTGGAGGAACTATCAGCAAGCAAGCCATTATAGCTATCATCCGCCAAATTACGCTTTCTTATCCTGTCTTCCTCGTCCTCAATAGGAACAAAATTGGATTGTTCCTCTTGCTTTTTTTGAACTAATGGATAGCTTGGCGGTTGAATGGCAGACATCTCGCTGTTTATCCTCCACGCAAGGAGTATTAAAGCGATGATTAAAAGGATTATCCACTCCATTACTTAAACCACCCGTACCCCTTGCGCTTTTTGTTCCCTACTCCAAAGTTTTTAAGTCCCACTTCAAGCAACTTCCTTGCAGTTTCAAATAAAAGTTTTTCTTCATTATCTTCCATCGGTTCAAGAGGTGCAAGCCCCAAACTGAACTCAAAGTCTATGCCCTCTTTTAACGCCAAAAAGTGTATGGGAGTAGGACTTAGCCAATCAGCCGGTGCTTCGTCTGCTTGGTAATACTTTCCGTAATGTGGGTTCATAATATCTGCTTCAAAATGCTTTGATGGATTGAACTTAACAGGATAGGCATCAAAGAATATTACCTGTCCTCTTCTTTCTTTAGAACCAAAGATTTTTCCAAAGGTCTCCACTGGGTTTTCTATGGTGTAATTGTCTAAAATTATGTTAATTTTCTCTGGGATTTGATGGAGTATGCCTTTGGCTTCCTCTGAAATTTCTTTCTCGGCTTCCTCTGAAAGTACTTCCTCTATCTTGGAAGGGTCAAATTTCCCTTTCATAGCCTCTACCACTGAGAGTATAAAAACAGCCCTCGCAAGTCCTTTTAAAGTCTCTCCGGGAATGTAAGGAATACCATAAACATGATGGAACAGAAAGCCGTTTTCAATAAAGGATGGATAACCTGCCCCGATTACAAGCCTGTAGGCTGTTTTTAACCTGAAGCTCTCTTGACTAATACCCTCTAGCTCGGGTGGTTGAAAGGGTCTTTTTCCTTCAAAATCATCAAAAGGGTTTTTTCCATTAAAAGTTTCTATGAAAGATTTTATATATTCTTGCTTGCTTACATCTTCATCTTTTTTGTCTTTACCTTTGTCTTTACCTTTCTTATCTTTACATTGCTCTGTTAGATCCTGATTTTGGAAAAATTTACATATGTATTGCAAAATCAAAAGCTTGTTAAAAAGCAGCGCAGGATTATCAACCTGAGATGAGGGTTTTTTGTTATCAACATTAAATAAAAGTTCTTTAATCTCCCTTACCTTCATCTTCTATCTCCCCTTCTGCTATTCTTTTTAACCACAGAGAAAAGTCTAAGACTCTCTTGGTTATAAACCTGTATTCTTGAACCTCACGCTCGGAAAGAAATTCTATCAAATCCTTATTGTCCTGGTTTATTCCTTCCCTCCTAAGGAATTCTTTTAAATGCTCCAGTAGTTTTTCCCAAGCCAACCCTTCTATATTAACCTTTTCTCTTTCTTCAACTTTAGCTCTTGTAGAGGCTTTTTTAGCTTTGGCTTTTGCAAAGGCAACAGTTGTCAAAAGTCCATTGTAGATTATCATAGATGGAAGCTTTCTTGCGTAAGATAAATATTTTGATGCAAAATCTTTGCCTTTTTTGTTAATTTTGTCCATTTCGTTAGCTTTGTCCTTTACTTCCTTCACGCACTCGTAAGCTAACTGCGCCAATTCTTGAACTTTGCTCCTCATTGTTATACCTCCAACCTTTGAACCTTTACAAAACCTTTGCCGGTAGTAATATCTCCTCCAAGGTGAAAAGTGGTGGGTGGAGTAAAGTCAAGCTCCTCCAAGAATACAAGACTAAAGGCAAAAACAGACTCCGCAGGCACATACTCTTCGGTCCACAATGCCCCCTCCTTTGCAGTGCCAGTATCTAAATTTATTTTTATATGAGTTTGCACTTCTGTGTAGTTGCTTACAAAGTCCATAAAGTCTGTATCATTCACGCATACGATTCTCTGCTTGTGCTTTTCTCCTACAAAAGTCCCCACAAGTTCCACAAATTTTTTAAGTTCCTCAGACTCCTCTGCCTCAAACACAAACTCCTCAAGCAATAGCTTGTTGTTTATTAGGTTTCTGTGATCTTTTGTGCTCAAGACCTTTACCTTACCTTCGGGTACGTCCTTTACTCTTTGATCAATACCCAAAAGTTCAAAAAACCGGTTTATAACATAAGGGCAGGTAGTTAAAGAAAATATCCCTTTTGCAGATTTGACAGGGAAAAGCACAATGAAAGCATCTGAGAAGAGAACTTTACCTGCCCCTACTTCCTTACCTTTCTCTAATGCCTCTTTGTCTCGCTCTGCTACTTCTCCTGCAGTGCCAAAGATCTTTGCAAGCCTAAGAATATCCCTATCTTCCGGGTCAAATTTATCTTTGTCTGTTAGCCTTTCTTCCACTTGAGATGGTTTTTCTCCTCTCGCCCTCGCCACTTGGTTAATCTCCAAGTTTCTCAAAGCTCCCTTTAGGCTCGTGCCGGGAATGTAGGGAAAGTTTGTGTGGGCTTCTCTGACTATTGGCAAATCCACATGCCCAAGCCCTTGACCTGCACCTATGTGCAGTGGAGTTAGCACCTTGAGTAAATAATACTCTTTTCTCATCATTTACCCTCCTAAACCTTTATTTCACCGTTTTTTATCTTTTCGTAAAACTCAAAGCTTCTTTCCATGACTTCTTTAAATTTCTCCTCGTCTTCCCATGCGTGTCTTGCTTCTACATGTGGTTGTGTGCCATGGGCACAGGCATTTCTTAAGTGCTTTAATACTTTCCACTCGTAATAGTCTAATTGATCCAAGTATCTTCTTGCCTCTTCTCTTTCGCTATATTCCAAACCAGAACTTCCGATCATGCCCTTAAGCCTACCAACAAGCAATATCAAAGCCTCGTGCAATAGCAACACTGCTTTTAGATATTGTCCCCTTTCAAAGAAAAACCTTGCCCTGTTTTTTAGCCTATCCTCCGTTCGGTCTGCCCTGAGTGGCTTCAAGTATTTATTTTTAACCTTTTCGTGTATAGGCTTTACATATTCAGAATTGACCGGAGTGTTAATTAGTTCCCTTATTTTACTGTCTCCTATCTGTGCGTTGGTTTCTATTCTAAAGTAAATCTGCTGTGCTTCTTGGTTGTCTGAAATAAGCTTGTAGTAGGGTCTAAAGTCTCCAGTGTTTTCCAAGATACCCAAAGCCTGGGAAAGTTTTACCAGTTCTTCCAAGTGGTTTAGTCTCAAAACAGGTCTTGTTTCATCTTCATTTTGAAACTCAAGAAAACCGTAGTATATTTCAAGCTCAAAGTCTTTCAGATTTTTCATGAGGAGTATGCCAAGGGATACTGCATACGGGATGAACCTATATCCGTGCGTTATGTCCAAGATTACCTTTGAATAATCGTTTTCATTGAAAAGTTTTAAAAGCTTCTGTGAGATTTCCTCAGGTTGCGGTGGATCGTTTAAAAGTATGTAATTTATGTCGGTTCCCACGGCTTCACTTAGTATAGAAACCCACTCTTTCAATTCACCCTCTTCCATTGTGTTATCTTTACCTGATATTTTTCCAAAGACTTCTTCTATTTTTTCCTTAAGGTTCCGATCCTCTATATTCTGCGTCAGGTCTATAAGCTCTCCCCAACCTGAATTAACGGTGCCAACAAACAGAAGGTCTAAGTTGTATCCCTTAGTTAGCAGATAGCTATACAGGGCACTACCAAAAAGGAACTTTTCAATTTCTGTGCCATCCTCAAACTTATAGCGGGTTTTCCTATAATTTCCCCTTCCAATCATACTTACCAAAAGTCCCTTACTCATGGTTCCACCTCCAAAAGTATTCCACTATTCCAACCTCTTTTAAGTAAATCTTTTGTTCCTCCATTGTATTTAATAACCTCACTACCGGAAGAAACCTGACACAGCCTTTCACACATTCCATCCTCCAAAGCCCTAAGCCACAACACTGTTCCCGGTCTTAGCATGTAAAGGAAAGGCTTTTTATAGCCGGAGACCCACTCGGGTGGCAAGGAGGAGACCCACTCAACCTTGAACTTTATATTTACGTTTAGCTTAATTTCACTTTTCAAATCTGCATAAAGGTGTGTGGTGGAGTAGAACTTGTAAAGTTTGTCTCTTTTGATATCAACAGATTCTTTCAAAAAGTTTATAAATTTGTCTTCAGCGGGTTTGATTTTGGCATATTTTCTTTCTCCTCCCACGGTGGAAAGGAAAGCTTTGTTTATATCATCTTCCACCAAAAGCACAATGCGAGAGTTTTTAAACCTAAGGTAAATCCTTGAATATAAATGCCTATCCTCCGAAACTCTTTTGTCGTAATTTAGCTTTACCCCCACCCTTTCCTCTTCTTGGAAAATTTCGTCGTATTTTACCTCAAAGTTTTCGCCTTTGGCGTAGTGGTTCCAAAAGTCCGAAAAACTACAAAAACCTTCCGCCTGTTCAAGGTTTAAAAGTTCTACCTTGTCCTTTTCTCTTTCAAAAGGTTCTACAAAGGGTCTTTTTAGTTCTTCATCCCATCTTGGCACGTAAATTTTTTCTCCCTTTTCTTTTCTCTTTTTCAAGCAATCGGCGGGCAATGGGAGAAATAGCTTTTCCTGATGCTTTATAAAAACTCCCACAATCTTTAAAGGCTTTAAACCTTGTTCTTTACCCAAGGAGAAAAACCTCATTATGGGTGGTGGGAAGGTGGTTTGCTGATAGTGGGACTCACCAGCAGTGAAGTTTTTCAAGCTCCCAAAAGTTAGTGCATCCTCAGGTGTTAGCTCCAACAGTTTCATGTTTCTTTTCCCTCCTCTCCTTTGCTACAAAGCGGGCAGTATAGAAAAGGCTGGCAAGGTTTTCAAGGTCTGAAATCTCTAAAAGCTTTCTCAATTCTTGCAAGCATTCCTCAATAAAAGCCCTTTTTTCCTTTCCTAAGTGTTTTTTTAGCTTATTTTCATCTACCCTTCTCTTCAGCATTCCCCTTAGAAGTGCTAAAACTATCTCTGTTGGCTTTTCTTCACTTCCTTCAAACTTGCCAACTATCTCCCTTATATCGTAGGCAGTCCTGTCTCCTACGATTTCCTTTTCAAAGTACTCAACCGTATCTTTAAATAGGTTCAAAAACTCCCACTTTGCCCAAAAGCTTACGGGTCCTCCTCCCCTTGGAATGACGGTTATACAAAAGGCGGACTTCCCTTCTACGCTTTTTGCCTTTTTCTCTGCCTTTCTTGCTTCGTTTAACAGGTAGGCAAGATTGTCCTTTTGGTGCCCTATAACTATTCCTGCACTGACGGAGGCGTTCTCTCCTACTTTTTCCTTAAAAATGGGATTTAGCTTTTCCGCAAAGTCCAAAAACTCTCTCAAACCTGCCACTGCAAGCACATCATCTCCACCCGCATAGACAATTCTCAAGCCAAACTTTTCTTTGCTCTCCAAACTTTTTATTTCCCTTGCATAATCGGAAAGGGCTTTGGAGAATTTTTCGTGAAAGGTTCTTTCTAATTTTTCTTTCCTTATTTTACTATTTAGTCCAAGCCAATCTCCCATGCTGTCTCCGTCGGAAATGATAATGGCAAAGTAGTTTTTGGATGGTTCGCTCAAAAATTTACAGTTGTATATACAACGAAGTTCTCTAATCAATTTATCAATCACATTCTTTGGGTCTCCCTCTTCCATTTTTATTCTCTCAAGCTCTTCTATATCAAAAAGCTCTGCGTTGTATTCCCAGAGGTGATCCCTTGGCTTTTCTTCGCCCATATAATCTTGAAGTAAAGACTTCAGCCTATTTGCAAGGTCTGGATACTTCTGTTCAAAATCTTTCAGTTCCTCTTTAAACTTTGCATTGGCTATATCATGAACTGATGGAAAGGTTTGTCTTTTAAGGCGGTAAAAAGCAAATCTTTTTACAAGGCATACGCCGCAGAGTCTTTCGCCTTCCTTCAGGTAGTGGCTTATTCTACGTATATTATCCTTCCTCTTGTCCTCTTGGAGGCTTTCCTTTAACTTTTTCCAATCTACCGCAAGGTGTGCCCTCTCTCCGCAAAGGGTGCAACCGTCGGGATACTCTTTTCCGTTGTAAGTATAAGCATCCACAAAAGGCTCATAAGGCTTTTTAGATTTCAAAGCTCCAAGCTTTCTTTCTGTCCAATCGTAGGCAACTGCGTAATCATCGTAGTCTTCTTTTAGATTTTGTTTTAGCTTCTCTTTCCACTTTTTCAACTCTTCGGAATTGGTGCATTCGCAGTAAGCCCTGAAGTAGTTTTCAAGGTGCAACTTTGCTTGTTCTTCGATTTTTTCTCTTTCTTCCTTTGAGATGCCTACATCGTCTAAAACTTTTGTTAAGATGGTTTCGTATATCCCTTCCCAAAGTTCCTGAAACTTTTTTACCACATCTTCACACACACACCCATCTGCCAAAAACACTATTCTGTTGGGATAGTTTGCCAAACCTTGCCCATCTTCAACGAGAACAGGATATATGATTTCTTTGTTTAGGTCTTTTATAACTTTCATAAGATTTTCCGTAAGGGTAGAAAGCAAAAGGCTTGAATGATATAGGTCCGAAAGCCTTCGGGAGTTTGAGATAAATCCCTGAACGGGTGAGAATGTGAAGATGTGTAGCAGTTTACTCATTTTTACCCTCCTCTTTAACCTCTCCTCCAAAGTTTTGGAAAAACTTTTCAATTAGGTTGAAGGATGGTAATTTGGTATATCCTCTAAATCTAAGCTTTGCTCCCTCTGGCAAAAACCTACCCCAGAGCCGCAAAGCCATCCATTTGTATTTGCTGTTTGGAGTTTTCATCACTTTTATGATCACAGGGCTTGAACGTCTTGTTATAACCTCTTTTGTATTCTCTACCTTTACAGCTTCACCTTTGCCATATCTAAGAGGGAGACCAAAAACTGCGATGTCAAGGGCCAATTCTTCATTTCGTTTGTTTTGTTCGTTTTTTCGCTCGTTTTTTATCTTTCTAAACTTCATAAACTCATTTCCTATGTCGTTTAAAGCTTCAATCCAATTGTTGAATTCTTTTGGGCTTAAGATTAATACTGAATTAAAATCAATATTTCTAGGATCGGGAAGAGTAGAATATTTACCATATTCACCGCACGGAGTTTTTGGAGAACCCACTAATTCTTTAGCCCTTTTTAGGTTTTCCTTAAGCCATTCGTGAATGTTGTTAGTTGGAGTAAAAGAGATTTTCAAATCTTCTACCAAGTCTTTTGGCTCGTAGTCTGCAACCCTCAAGTTTCCTCCTCCCCTTCTGCTCCGGGCACCAACTCCACCCAAGAATACCAAAGCCCAGAGGGATGCAATGTAGTGTTTTAAAACCTCATCCTTCCCAATAAGGGTTAGTTCTATTCTTGAACCAGGCTCTATAAACTCTCGCTTTCCTCTGACTGTTACGAAATGGTATAGGTATCCTACCCCTGTATTAAGCCTGCATTCGTTTATTAGATCACTCCCCTTTCTGACATCCCCCTCTACCCTCAAATACACCGGCGAAGCCATTTTTTTTATTTCTTCCTTTTTTGGATTTTTGGCAATACCACCGAAAATTTCCACCTCTTCTGCCCTTAGATTTCCAATATTACACTCTCCTTTTAATGCCCTCATTTCTTCCTTTTTTGGATTTTTGGCAATACCACCAAAAATTTTCACCTCTTCTTCCCTTAGCTTTTCAATATCACACTCTCCTTTTAATGCCCTCCACCACCAAC
>DAIRFT010000168.1:0-1027 GCA_036794885.1 Thermocrinis sp.
ATCATATCCTTCCTTGCGTCTTCTTTTAGGGAAAACTCCTCGTCCAGAAGAACCCTTAGCAATAGCTTAACATCAAGGATGAGGTTCCTAACATACTCCATGGTGGGAGGTGTCTTTTCTAACTTTCTCTCCACCAAAGCTTTAAGTTCAAGAATGTCTATCTCTCTGTAATACTTTTTAAGCTTCTCCTCCATGTGAGCCCTTCCAAATACCTAATTACTCGCCCATACAAAACCCACATAGGGTAATGGGTAAGGGTATATAGGAATTATAACATACTCCACAAAATCACAACTCACTGAAAAAGCTCCTCCAAAAGGCTACTAACTACCAAATAACCTTCCTCTGGTTTTACCTCTAAAACAAACTCCTTGATAAAGGGAATGATCACCTTTCCACCCTCCATCTCCAAATATACCCTGTCTTTATCTGAGAACACTCTATGAACTCTTCCCAATCCTTTCCCTTTTTGGCTTCTTACCTCTAAACCCTCCAACTCAAAAAAGTAGTATTCATCCTTCTTTCTCTTGGGAAGGCTCTCCTTTGGCAAAAAGACCTTTGCACCCAAAAAAACGGATGGCATCCTCCTGACTTTGCACACCCTTTAACTTTATAAGCACCCACCTTTCCCCGTGTGGTTTTAGCTTTTCCAACTCAAAGGGCACATAATCTCCTCCTCTTTTTTTGAAGTAAACTTTCTTTATCCTCTTCCACTCCTTTGGAGGAAGGTATGCAAGTACCTTTAGCTCCTGATTTAGCCCGTAGGTGTCTGCGATCTTGCCAATAACCACAAAATCCTCCATTTTTTTAAGTTTAATTTAGTCCTTCTCCTTTAGAATTTTCAAGATGCACCTTCTTTAACTCCAATGAGGCTGTTCCAGAAGTCCCTTTTGGGATGTCCTCTTTTATGTGTAAAAATGTGTTATAATGTTATATACCATTTGAGGGAAGTAGAGGGTTCCACGGGGACCCTTGTCCAACTTGGCAACTGAATATGGGTTAGCGTGCCCTTTTGGTGGGCTGTTTC
>DAIRFT010000027.1:0-8023 GCA_036794885.1 Thermocrinis sp.
AAAGGCAGAGGGAGTTTTTGCAAATGGTTTTTGAAATGGAAGAGTTGCCCTTAAATCAGGAGTTGGAGGAGTTTTTGAACTCCAAAGGTTGCAAGCTCTACAGCTGTCTTGGTTGCGGAAAGCTCATATTTCACGATAACTACGAGTTTTGGAACCTGACTGACTGTTGTGATGATAACTCCAAGCTGGTGGAAGGAGGGCTTTTGTGCGAAGTATGCTACGGCAAAAGTGCAGAGAACCTGAAGGATTGGATCCTGTTTAAGCCCACCTACATGAAGCCCGTAGAGTTTAGAGGTAAGTTCAATGCCTCAGATAAAGAACTTTGACGAAGTCAGGGAGTTTATAAAAGGCACCTCAGAGAAGACCGCCATATATGTGGGTTGCGATTCAAGGCAGGTAAATGATAGCACCCTATTCGTGGTGGTGATAGTGGTTCATATAGACTCCTGCAGGGGTGCCAAGGTCTTTTGGAAGACAGAAAAGGTAAAGCGCATAAGGTCCCTAAGACAAAGGCTCATGGAGGAGGTAAGCAGGGCTGTTTATACTGCCCTGGAACTCATAGATGTGGTGGGCAACAGACCCTTTGAGGTGCATTTAGACATAAACCCAAACCCACAGCACAACTCCTCTGTGATCCTCAAAGAAGCTATAGGGTTTGTGTTGGCACAGGGATTAAAGCCGGTGGTAAAGCCCAAGGCAATCGCTGCCTCTTCTGTGGCAGACTACATAACGGGAAAGTATTAAAGAGCCTTTTTAACCCTCTCCTCCCTCTCCACAATGTCCGTGATCTTTACACCAAACCTTTCTTCCACCACAACTATCTCTCCCTTTGCCACTAATTTGCCATTTACCTTTATATCCACCGGTTCTTCCACCAAGTTGTCCAATTCTACCACAGAGCCGGGACCTAAGTTCAGAACCTCACCTAAGGTCAGAGTGGTGGAGCCAACCACTACCTCTATGAGCAAGGGTAGGTCAAGGAACTTTTTGAGTTTTTCCTGAATATCCGGCGTTAAAACTTCCTTTTTTTCCTCTTTGTTTTTTTCTTCCTGTTCCTTTAATGCTTCCTGCCAGAGGGAGGATAGAGCCTCACCTTGGGCTTGCGCTTCTTCCCTTTTTTCCTCTTCCATGGGACTAATTATATTACCCTTTTACCTGAGTATCCTTTCTGTGTTTTTCTTCAACTCCAGCCAACTCTGTAATGGTGGTGGAGGTCAAATACTCCATTATGTGCTCCCTAAGGGCTGTCCATTTGTCATGAACCATACAGGGTGAGCTTCGCCATTCTTCACACCTTCCCGGTCTTAAAGCACAGTAGTCTAAACGATAGTCCTCGTCCAAATACCTTATCACATCGTATATGGTGATCTCCTCCGGTGGGATCGTAAAAGTAAATCCGCCGTTCGGACCTTTGTAAGACCTCAGCACCCTTTCTTTAACCAGTTTGTGGAATATGTTTGATAGAAAAGGTTTTGGGATGCTTTGGGCTTCTGCGATCTCTTCCACCTTAACAAGCCTATCCCTGTTTAAAGCCAAGTAAGCAAGCGCCAGCAGGGCATACTTAACAGTTTCTGAGTAGATCATAATAATATAAATATACTCCCAAACGGAAAACCTACAAACTAACGGACTTAAAAGGATTTAACCCTCATCTCCGAAAGACATCCTATGAACCTCAAGCCGAAGTAAAAACCAAAGGCTTTAAATTTATAGCTATAAACCTTTAGCTGATAGCTTCCCTCCTCCTCAAGGTTCAGGGTGAGCAGAGGTTGGTCGTATATCTCCGATAGTCTTCCGTCTTTATAAACAAGCAGTAGCACCTTTTTGCCTTCCACCTTAAGGTTCAACTGCACCTTTGGGAGGGATGCATCCAGCGGAGGGTTCAACCGTGGAGGGCTGTATATGGAAAAGCTGAGTTCCCTGCCCACCACCGGGTAAAAGGAAAGCATGCTATCGCAATCTGGATAGGCAAGGTTCCACCGTTTTCCCAAAACAAAGGAGTAGCTTGGGAACTCTCCCAGAGGGGTGGAAACAAGCACGGGAAGGTCCGAAAGAATGGGCTTGCAATCCCTTGGGTTCAAAAGTCCGTAGGGGTCCTCCCTCTCCGAGAAGGTTATTAGCTTAGGGATATACTCAAAAATAAGGTAAGAAAAGAGAGTTAATCCGCCCAAGTCTCTGTATCCGTAGCCTTCTGGCACATTACCTTTTTTGATGCGTGGGGAGTAGTCAATGGAGTGTCCAAAAGAAAAGGTTATGTCCCTTTCCTCCAACAGCTTTTCCAATGAACTGAGCCTTCCCACCCCTCCATCAAGGGCAGTTTTTACACCAAAGACCACCTTACAGATTTTCTGATAGGGCAGTGGAGCAGGTTTTGGAGGTGCGTAATTTACATGAAATGCATAAAAGACTGGGGTAAGATGGTAAAAAAGGTAGCCAAAAATATAAAAAGACAGAAGCCACCTAATAACCTTCAAACATTCTTTCCTCCCTTATTGTGTGTTTGTAGTTTTTAAGCTTGTATATATGGAACTCTCTAATCACCTCTCCCCTCCAACGTATGGGTAAAACCCTGTGTTCTATTATACCCTCAAAGCCCTCCAAAACTCTGCCATCAATGGGTGAATAATCCACGTATATGCCGTCTTTGCCTATGTAGTTCTTCATACTTTCTCTCCAAAGGTCATACTGGTTCATACGCCTTCCAAGGTTTATACAATAGGTGCGTGGGTTTCCCTCTGTGTAAAAGGCAAGCTCTGCGGATATTTGATAGTGGGGGCTAAGGATTATTTCCTGCCCTGTGTAGAGTTTGCTCACCTCTTTACCCAAAAGTTCCCAACCTATTGCCACTTTGACTGGGTCTCTGTTTGGGGGCAAAAGGTTTTTTAAACCCACCTTGTCCAAAATCGGAGTAAAGTGGAGTAAGATAAAGAGGACAAAGCTCAGGACATAAGTGGGCTTCAAAAACCTGCTTTTGGAAAGATAATAGCTTGCCAACAAGAAACCACCAAAGTAGGCAAAGCCAGACCAGTTGGCTTCCACATGCTTTCTCAAAGACAGGGCTAAAAAGAACAGAAAGACGGGAAGAGAAAACACTGTCAAAAAGCCAAGCCTTCTGTCCTTCCAGCCCAAAAGCCATCCCTTAAGCATAAAAAAGAAGGGAAGGATTGAAACCAAGAGCAACTGCCCTCCTAAATACTCCAAAAGGCTATTTGGGTTAAAAAGGCTTGCCTGCTTGGTCGCCAAGGTGGAAACATGCTTAAAGGAAACAAACTGATGCTCGTAGTTCCAGTAAAGCACCGGCAGACCCATAAAAAGGGGTGGCAACAGGCTAAGGTAGGTTTTGGCAGACCAAAGCACTTCCCTCTTGTATATGCTAAGGTAAAGCAGGGCTAAAGGCAAAAGAAAGACTGCGGGGTATTTACTCAAAAAGGCAAAGCCAGAAAAAATACCCAGCGACAGCCACCAAAAGGCACTGTTTTTTTCCAACGCATACCAAAAAACCATCAGGCTCAAGCCCCAAAAGAATATCAGCAGGGCGTCTGTAGTCATGAGAAGGGAGTTGATAGCCAAGCCTACGGAAAGCTGGGGAAGGGTTGAAGAGATTATCGCAACTCTCTCGTCAAACAGCCTTTTAACAAAAAAATAGGTAAAAATAGACATCAAAAAGGATAGAACGATCGGGGTAATCCTAACCGCCAGCTCGGTGTTTCCCAAAAGGGATGTGGTTAAAAAGTTTATGTATGCCACCATAGGGGGCTTTGAGTAGTAGCTCAGGTCCAAGTGCCTTGACCAGTCCCAGTATTGGGCTTCTTCGGGGGTAAGGTCTAAGGGAGAATAAAGCACATAGAAAACCCTAAAAAGAAAAAGCAGAAGGTTAAAGCCCAGAACAAACTTCATCTTTTAAAGCCGAGCTCTGTTCCCTCCAAAAGCCTTTTTATGTTATCCTTGTGCTTGTAAAAGATAAAAACACCGATGATAAGGCTCATCAAAAAGAGCTTAAAGGGCAACAAAAAGAGGGACAAGGCCACCGCAAAGGTGCAAGCACTGAGAGAAGCCAAGGAAACATAGCCCTTTAGCTTAAAAACCAATAGCCAAACGAATAGGGAAAGAATGGCTAAGGTGGGAGAAACGCCCAAAAGCACCCCAAAGGCAGTTGCTACGCCCTTCCCACCTCTAAAACCATGAAAGATAGGGAATAGATGTCCCAAGAAGGCAAAGAGACCCACAAAGAAGGTAGTCCAACTATCAAGACCAAAGTAAAACCTTGAGAGAAGAATTGGGAAAAAGCCCTTAAAAAGGTCCAGCAGAAAGACCAAAAGGGCATACTTTTTGCCCAGAGTCCTTGCCACGTTAGTAGCACCCACATTGCCACTACCCACCGCCCTCAAGTCTATGCCCTTACTCTTTGCCACCACCTCCCCAAAGAGCACAGAGCCCAAAAGATAAGCAAAAACCACTAAGAGCAGTGCGTCCATTGACCTTCCCCTACCTTTATTCCTACGCGCTCCTCTAAGAACCTGCTACCGCTTCTGCCCAAGGACTCCGCCCCAAGCAAGGCTACCGCCAAGTTCCCTTTCCTTATTTCTTTCTCTTTCTCTTGTATGAAATCACAGATTTCTTGTAGGCTAACGCCCCTTTGGTCTTGTAGCGTATCCGCACGGAAGCCTAAGACCTTCTCAGCCCCTTGAGAACCCACCAGCAGGACGCCTGAGTTTTCCCAGCTTAGCTCCGCCTCCAATTGGGCGCTTACGGGTTTTTCCAAAAGTGTTTCTCTGTAGCTTTTATCCACCAAAAGGGTAGGGTCTGAAATAGGGTTTATATCCTCAATGGGTCTGTCCTGAAGCCTTTCCAAAAGCACCACCTTTAGACCCCTTTTGTAGTAGAGGACATTCTCTGCCACCTCTTCCGGTTTGCCCTTTAATATGCCCTTGATAGACCTTGAAAAGGGCACCACATAATGAGGGATGGCTACCTCTCCCACCTTCAAGCTTGAATGCAGGAGTTTCCAGTTTAAGAAGGAGAATTCCCACTCCTTACAGGATAGACCGAGCTTTTCTGCAAAGAGCCGAACCTCTTTTATGAAGAGCCTTTCTTCCCTACTGCCCGGTCTTCTTCCCCCAAAGGATATAAGGTCCCACATTGCCTTTTCCTTCTTCTGTTTGAAGAGCCCGTATATGCATCCACAGTAATCTTGGTGGTAAAGCTCAAGCTCCTTTGAAAGCCTAAACATCTCTTGCGTGCCACCACCCTTTCTGTAATCCAGCGCCAAAAACTCTATGCCTTCAGATTCTGAGAGCCTCCTGCCCACCTCCGAAAGGGTCTTAAAGTCCTTTTTCGGGCTCATCAAAAGGGTTGTGGTAAAGTGTGTAGCAGAGACCTCTTTGGCAAACCTTACAGACCTCTCCAGTCGGTAGTCAAAGCAAACCTCACACCTTTTTCCCCTCTCTGGTTCCTCTTCCAAGCCCTTTACCGCGTTCATCCAGCTTTCCAGGTCATACTCTCCTTCATAGAGGGTGATGCCCAGATGATGGCACGTTCTTTCGGTCTCCAAAAGCCTGAGCCTGTATTCCTCGTATGGATGTATGTTTGGGTCGTAAAAGAAGGCACAGACCTCCGCCTGTGGGAAGTCTTCTCTGAGCCTTTTTAGAAAATAGACTGCATCTGGGGCACAGCATACATGCACCAATATTTTCATTGATATTTCTCCATCAGATACTCCACGCAAGTTCTAAGTCCAAAGCCCGTAGCACCCTTTGAGTAATAGTCAAACTCCTCTTTGAAGTAAGCAGGTCCAGCTATGTCCAAGTGGACCCACTTTACGCCTTCCTTCACAAACTCCTCCAAAAACATGGCTGCGGTTATGGCACCCCCATACCTTCCACCGGTGTTTAGAACATCCCCATCACCCTTCTTGATCTTATCTCTCAACCTTTTGTCATCCATGGGCAGCGTCCAGAGCCTCTCACCAGTCCTTTTGGAGATCTTTATGAGCTCCTCTCCAAAGGCTGGGTCGTTGGTAAAGAGCCCCGCAGTGTATTCCCCAAGGGCTACCACACAGGCACCCGTCAAAGTTGCCATATCTACGATCCAAGAGGGTTCTAAGTTTGACGCATAAGAAAGGGCGTCCGCCAAAGTAACTCTACCCTCTGCGTCCGTGTTATCTATTTCAATGGTCTTTCCGTTCATTGCCCTTATGATGTCATCGGGTCTATATGCGGTTCCGCTGGGCATGTTCTCCGCCGCACCTATGATCCCGTGCACCTCAACTGGGAGCTTTAACTGGGCAACCGCCTTCATAATACCCAGAACAGTGCAAGCACCCGATTTGTCCATCTTCATAGTCCTCATATAATCACCCGTCTTTATGTTCAGCCCTCCACTGTCAAAGGTTAGACCCTTACCCACAAAGACCACCCTATCCTTTGGCTCACCCTCTGGCTTATAAGTGAGGTGTATGAACCTGGGTGGTGTGGCGGAACCCTTTCCCACACTCCAAAGGGCGAGCATGCCCATCTCTTGAATCTGCTTTTCATCATAAACCTTACACTCAAGCCCGTGCTCCTGTGCCAACTTTTGGGCTATCTCCGCAAGGGTTATAGGGTTGATCACATTGCCCGGCTCATTGACCAAGTCCCTTACAAACCTTTGGGCGTTTGCCAAGATCTGCCCAGTTCTTATTCCCCTTTCATCTCCTTTGTAAATCTCTACCTTAGAAATTTCTACCTTTTCCTCTTCCCTCTGGGTTTTATACTTATCAAAGCGGTAATCTCCGAGAATGGCACCCTCTGTTATGACTTGGGTGGTCTTTTCGTCCAAATCTTCCCCCGCATACACAAAAAGGCTTTGGACCTTGTCCTTCTTTGCCCTTTTGACGATGAGGGCTGTCGCCCTTCTAAAGCTATCTATGTGTGCCTTCTCCTTTGGACCCAAGCCCGCCAAGTATAGAGTTGTAACCTTTCCATCCCTCAAAAGGTTAAGCTTTGCAGTGGAGCCCTCTTTGCCCTTAAAGTTCTCCGCAGACATCAAAAGCTTGGCATCCTGCACCAGGTCTTTTAAAAAGTTCAGGTTGGATTGATCATCCTCGTAGAGCAGGATTGCTATAGGAAATTGGACCTCTTCTATGGTCTTAAAAGTAGAAAGAACTTCCATGGGTGCCTCCTTTGTTGGTGGGGAGGGTGACGGGACTCGAACCCGCGACCCGTGGATCCACAGTCCACTGCTCTGCCAACTGAGCTACACCCTCCTTATGATAAATAAAATTATATCCGATGGACAAAAAACCCAAGCTAATATTCTTCGTGGGATATCACAACAGCGGAAAGACCACCCTTATAGAGCAGGTTGCCAAAAGGCTCACGGAGACGGGCTACAAGGTAGCCTATTTAAAACATGACCCAAAGGGGCACGCCCTAACGGACAAAGAGGGCAGTGATACCCACCGGCTCTTTCAAATCCTGCCAAAGGTATGCATAATCTCTCCGGGAAGGATCACCCTCTACGAACGCACCGAAGAGGAGCCGGAGGATTTGGTTCAAAGATACTTTTCTGACTTTGACTTTGTCCTGTTAGAGGGCTGGAAGTCTAAAAAGGGCTACAAAAGGATAAGCCTTAGCCCGGGGCTGGAGGGCTTTCCCGCTTACAAAAAGAGCCTTCAGGAGGTCCTCAGCTACCTTTTCTCTGAAGAAGAACTTTGAACCTTTCTCCCATGCTTATGAGCATGGTTTTAAGCCTTGATAGCCTCTCTAAAGACTGCAGGCTCTGATCTTCTGCTACCGCGGAGAGTTCTCCAACAAACACCCTTGAGGAGAGCAAAAAGTCCCTTTGGTTTTTAAAAAACACCACCTCAAGCCCAAAGTCCTTGCCGTATTCCATCAGTGCCCTGAAGTTGACGCTTGCGGTTATGTCAAAGGGCTCGTTGGAGTATATATCCTTTACAAGTCTGTGCCCCCTGTAGCCCACCACCGTGCCAGCCTTTGGGAATTCCAAATAGCCGTAATCTATGGTTAAAATGTAGCCCTCCTTT
>DAIRFT010000169.1:0-1004 GCA_036794885.1 Thermocrinis sp.
AAGGACCCAACACGGGCGGAATGGGGGCATACTCACCCAATCCCTTCGTGGATGCAAAAACGGAAAAGGCAATAAGGGAGCTGATCATTGAGAGGACCATAAAGGCACTTGCCCAGGAAGGGATATACTACAGGGGCTTTTTGTATGCGGGCTTGATGCTAACCTCGAGGGGACCCATGGTTTTGGAGTTCAACGTAAGGCTCGGAGACCCAGAGGCACAGCCCCTTTTGATGAGAATAAAAGGGGACTTTTTGGAAAAGCTTTTAGAGTTTTACGAAGGCAAAAAGGTAAGCTTGGACATAGACGAAAGGTGTTCCCTGTGCGTGGTGTTAGCAAGCAAGGGCTACCCAGAAAAGCCGGAGGTGGGCAAGGAGATCTATGGTCTTGAGAATATAAGGGATGAGGATGTGATAGTCTTCCATGCGGGCACGGAGGTAAAGGATGGAAAGCTGATCACCACAGGCGGAAGGGTCCTCAACGTCTGTGCATGGGGAAATGGCTTAAAAGAGGCGAAGGAGAGGGCATACAAGGCGGTGGAAAAAATACACTTTGAGGGTATGCATTACAGGAAAGACATAGGAGACAGGGCTCTCAAATTCCTTTAAAAACCTTATAAACTGCGGAAAAGTCTAAGTCCTTTAGTCCCATAGCCCTTGCCAAGCCGTAGGCTTCCTTTACATTCTGAAGGCTAAAGGTAAAGGCGTTTAAGTCTTTTACTAAATCTTGGGCGTAGTGAAGGTCTTTGTATATCAAATCCACGGAAAAGTGGGTGGAAAAGTCCTCTTCTAAAAGCTTTTTCTTTTTCACGTCAAGGATGTAGGACTTGCCCGCACCGTCGTTGAGAATGTTTATGATCAGTTCCTTTTCAAAGCCTGCCTTTTCGCCCAAAGCTATGGCGGACGCCAAAATTTCCATAAAACCACCCAGAACTATGTTGTTTATGAGCTTTAGCTTTGTGGCATTGCCCACCTCTCCCACATAGTAGATAGCCCGGCAGAACTTTT
>DAIRFT010000028.1:0-7216 GCA_036794885.1 Thermocrinis sp.
GACCCCATATCCGAAAAGGGCATTGAGATTTTAAAGAGGGAGCCAGACCTTGAGGTGGATAGCGAGCCAGACATAAGCTACGAAGAGCTCTTGGAGGTGGTAAAGGATTACGAGTGCATAATAACCAGAAGTAGGACGCCCGTAACCGCAGAGCTTTTGGAAAGAGCAGAAAGGCTGAAGGTAGTAGGAAGGGCTGGTGTGGGTGTGGATAACGTGGATGTGGAGGAGGCATCCCGTAGAGGTATTCTGGTGATCAACACGCCGGGTGCCAACACCATAGGTGCCACAGAGCTAACCTTAGCCCATATGCTGAGCGTAGTAAGAAACTTCCACAATGCCCATAACTCTATGCTGGAGGGTAAGTGGGACAGAAAAAAATTCATGGGCACGGAGCTTTACGGAAAAACCTTGGGCATAATAGGGCTTGGAAACATAGGCTCTCAGGTTGCCATAAGGGCAAAGGCTTTTGGGATGAAAGTGCTCGCTTATGACCCTTACATCCCAAAGGAGAAGGCAGACAGGCTTGGGGTCAAGCTTGTTGAGGACCTAAAGGAAATGCTAAAACAGGTGGATATTCTGACCATACACGCACCACTCACCCACGAGACCAGGCACATGATCACAAAGAGAGAGTTTGAACTCATGAAGGATGGCGCGGTGCTTATAAACTGTGCAAGGGGTGGGATCGTAAAGGACGAAGACCTTATTTGGGCTCTTGAAACGGGCAAGCTCTCTGGAGTTGGGCTTGATGTTTATTCGGTGGAGCCTCCTCCTTACGAATTCATAGAAAAGCTAAAGAAGTTTCCCAATGTTTCCCTCTCTCCTCACATAGGGGCAAACACTTATGAGTCTCAGGAAAACGTGGCGGTTATAATAGCCCAGCAGGTAATAAAAGCCCTGAGAGGGCAGACGGTAGAGTATGTGGTGAACGCACCCTTCCCAGACCTTTCGGTGCTTACCCTTATAAAGCCTCACTTGGATTTGGCGGAGAGGATGGGCAAATTTTTGGTGCAGTGGGCAGAGGAGGGCATAAGGGAAGTTCATGTGGAGGTAAGGGGAGACATAGCGGAGCACTTCCACCCAATAGCGTCGGCGGTTTTGATGGGCATACTAAAGGAGGTGGTGGATTTTCCCATAAACATAATAAACGCATCCTATGTGGCAAGGGATAGAGGCTTAAAGGTGGAGGAGCTAACCTCTGAAGAGACGGTAGATTTCAAGCACTACATAAAGGTAGTGGTAAGGTCCGACGGTGCGGAAAGGATATTGGTGGGCACCATCTTGGAGGGCAACTTGCCTCGGATAGTCCAGATTGATAAATACAGGGTGGATGTGGAGCCGGAGGGTATTATGCTACTCTTTGAGAACAAGGACGTGCCGGGTGTTATAGGAAAGATCGGAACCATGCTTGGGCAGGCAAAGGTCAACATTGCGGGCTTTAGACTTGGAAGAGAAAAGAGAGGTGGCATAGCTTTGGGTATTCTGAACTTGGATGACCCAGTGCCGGAGGAAGTTCTTGAGGAGATCAAAAAACTTCCGGAGATCCTGTTGGTCAAACAGGTAGTAATTTAGAGATGTGGGCTACCAAAAACTCCGCAAAGGAAAGCTTATCGGGAAAGGAAAAGGGAACCGCACTGCCATCTTTGAAGATAAGGTAGCCTTTGTGTCCTTCCTTTCCCATTGTGCCTACTGGGTTTGCCACCAGCAGGTCCAATTTCTTTCTTCTTAGCTTTTCTAAGCCCTTTTCTAAGAGAAATTGTTCCTCCTCAAGGGCAAAGCCCACCACCTTTAAACCTTCAAGCCCAAGCTTGCTAACCTCTTCTAAGATATCTGGATTTTTCACTAACTTAATTTCAAGGACATCTTTGCCCTTTTTGAGCTTGCCCTCCACCCTCTCCGAAGGTCTGTAGTCAGCAACCGCCGAGTTCATCACCAGCAGGTCTGCAAACTTCACATTCTCAAGGACAGCCCTTAGCATCTCCTTTGCAGAGGAGACCCTTGTGAGTGGTATCTCCGGTGGAGGTTTTTCCTCCGTGTATCCTGCGATAATCTGAACATCCGCACCGTGCCACCTTAGAACCCTTGCGATGGCAAAGCCCGTCCTTCCAGTGGAAAGGTTGGATATAAACCGCACATCGTCTATAAACTCCCTCGTTGCTCCCACTGTGAGCAGAACCTTCTTGCCCTGCAATGGCTTTGGGCGTATGCCCCACTCTACCCAGTCAAGGATCCTCTCAAGGCTTGCGAGCCTACCCTTTCCCTCCTCCTCGCAGGCGAGCCTTCCCTCCTCCGGCTCTATTATCACCACTCCCCTTTTCTTTAACTTTTCTATGTTCTCCTGCACGGCGGGATTTTGCCACATCTCCACATTGCAGGCGGGTGCCAGCATCAGCAGACCCTTGTGGGCTAAAACACAATTGGTTAAAAGGTTGTCCGCTATGCCGTTGGCGATCTTAGAGAGGGTATTTATACTGCATGGGGCTATCAAAAAAAGGTCGCACCAGCGAGGCAGTGTTATGTGCAAGAAAGGGTCCTCTTCCTCCCAATCGGAGTAGGCTATGTTGCCACTCAAGGAAGAAAAGGTAAGCCTGCTTATGAACTTCTCTGCGGTAGGCGTGAGGACCACCTTTACCTGATGGTTTTTGTGTTTTAGTTCTCTGACCAGCTCGCAGGCTTTGTGGATGGCAACGGAAGAACAAACACCCAGCAATATTTTAGCCATTTTCTCATATTTTAAGCCTTAACAAACTCTTAACAGATCCTTAACCAAATCTTAACAGAAGGTTTCTATATTTAAAACCCATAGGAGCAATGGGCTATGGGTGAATACTTTGGAGAGATCTTAAAGAGAGCCCTTGACAGAAGGGACTTTTTGAAGCTGACGGGTGCTTCTGCAGTGGTGCTTTCTTCACCCCTTGCCCATGCAAAAGCTAAAAATAAACCCACAAGATCCCTCTCCTACAAAACCATCTATCCCAACAACGAAGACAGAGTTATTGTGCCGGAGGGTTATAGGGCAAGCATACTTATCAAGTGGGGAGACCCCTTGGACAACGGAGAACCCCTCAACTGGAACAGGGTATACGAAGGACCAACCCAAGAGAATGTGGAAAGGCAGAAAAAGTGCTTTGGCTACAACGCAGACTTTGTGGGCTTTTTTAAGCTAACATCTAATAGGGCTCTTTTGGTGGTAAATCACGAATACACAAACCCAGAGCTCATGTTTAGAGGTTTTGATTTAAATAGCCAAAACCCCACAAAAGAGCAAGCGGACCTCATGCTCCAAGCCCACGGTGTATCGGTGGTGGAGATAAGGAGAAAATCCGACGGCTCTTGGGAGTATGTGAAGGGCTCACCCTTCAACAGAAGGATCACAGGCGATACCGTGTGCCTTATCTCCGGACCAGCCATGGGACACAGGCTAATGAAAACCTCCTACGACCCGAACGGACTGTTGGTTTATGGAACCCTAAACAACTGCGCTGCGGGTAAAACTCCCTGGGGAACGGTGCTAACCTGCGAGGAAAACTTCCACAGCTACTTTTGGGGAGATATCAATTCCATAAGCGATGACTTAGTAAGAAGTATCCACCAAAGATATGGTGTGCCCAGCCGTCGCGCTAGACTATATGGATTTCACATGTATCACGACAGGTTTAATATAAACAGAGAGCCCAACGAAGCCTTTAGGTTTGGGTGGGTGGTGGAAATTGACCCATACGACCCCACAAGACCACCCGTCAAAAGGACAGCCCTCGGAAGGTTCAAGCACGAAGCAGCAACTACGGTGGTAGCCAAAGACGGAAGGGTGGTGGTCTATATGGGCGACGACGAGAGGTTTGAGTATATCTACAAGTTCGTCACAAAGGGCAAATACGACCCTCTCAACAGAACCGCAAACTTTGGACTGTTGGATGAGGGAACGCTCTATGTGGCTAAGTTCAACGACGACCTCACCGGCGAATGGATCCCAATAGCTACTGTGGATGGAAACAGGATAACTCCCAATCCCAACCTTCCCGAGCCCTTCCAAAGCGACCCAGTGCTATGCTTCATAAACACCAGAGGGGCGGCAGACCTGCTCGGTGCCACCAAGATGGACAGACCCGAAGATTTTGAATGGAACCCAATAACCAGAAGCGTGTTTGTTGCCCTCACCTACAACGAAAGAAGAGGAGCATCCGGACAGCCCGGCACAGACAGAGCAAACCCAAGACCGTTCAATCACATGGGACACATAATAGAGATCAAGGAACAAAACAACGACCCCACTTCCACCAGGTTCGCATGGGTGATGGCTATGCTCTGCGGAGACCCAAGGGCAACCGACGAAAACAGAAAGCTATACATTTACGGACAGCCCGCCAATGAAACCACACCCGCCATTTCTGCACCCGACAACTTTGTCTTTGACAAGCTCGGAAATGTATGGATAGCGACGGATGGAAACCCGAGCACCAACAGACTTGCCAAGAACGATGGTGTATATACCCTGAACGTATACACCAAAGAGCTAAAGATGTTCCTCTCTGGAGTGCCCGGTTGTGAAATATGCGGTCCTGAGTTTTCCGAAGACTACAAAACCTTCTTCTGCACCATACAGCATCCCGGGGAAGACGGTGCCAATACCAGATGGCCCTACCTTAACGATGGTGCGCTTGTCCCAAGACCCTCCGTAATTCAAGTTCAAAGGAACGACGGCAGGGAAGTCTATCTATAAAGGGTCCTGGGGAGGCTCCTGCCTCCTCCTCTTTTTTTTCTTTTTTACCAATTTCTCAGCATTTAACCTTTGTTGTTAAGAAACTGTTAAGAAAAAAGGAGAAGATTTGAAGGTGTTAGCTTTTTAGCTCAATGATGGTATGAATGACAGTAAAGGAAGCAAGCCGTCTAAAGAAGATTTCACACTTAGGTAAACCTCCTGTAAAACCTATTCTCCCAGCATGTCAATTATAACATAAATTTCAAGATAAAATATTTTATAATTGACCCATGCACATTCTCAAAGAGCTTGTTGATTACGGCATCATAGGGCTACTCTTACTGCTGAGCTTTTTTGCCATAGCCATAGCCCTTGAGCGATGGAGTTTTTACAGGAAGGTTGAAGTGGAAAGGTTCAAGACCAAGCAGGAGTTAGAAATAGAGCTAACAAAGGGTTTGACCTTTATAGCGTCCGTGGCGTCCAACGCACCCTACATAGGGCTCTTGGGCACAGTTCTTGGCATAATGCTGACCTTTTACACCATAGGGCAGGAGGGCTTTGTGGATACAAAAAAGGTAATGGTGGGCTTGGCGTTAGCCCTCAAGGCTACCGCAGTGGGTCTGTTGGTGGCTATTCCTTCCTCGGTTCTCTACAATCTACTCTTAAAAAAGGTAAAAAACCTCTTGCTCTTGTGGGAGGTAAAGAATGGAAGATAAGGAATTCAGTTCCATAAATGTGATCCCTTTGGTGGATATAATGCTCGTGCTACTTACCATTGTGCTAATCACCGCCACCTTTGTGGTGCAAGGAAGCATCCCCGTCCAGCTACCCCAAGCAAAGGCAAGCCACGAGGAAAATCTAAAGGGACTTTTTATAACCATAACTCAAGAAGGGAAGATATTTTTTGAAAACAGGATGGTCTCCCTCTCGGAACTTGAAAGGGAGCTTGAAAAATATCAGAGGGACAGCCAAGTGCAGGTGATGGCAGACAGGAGGGCAAAGGTTCAAAGCTTGGTGGATGTTTTGGACCTTCTCAAAAGGCTTGGCTTTAAAAAGGTTTCCATAAAAACAGAGGTCAATAGATGAGGGAAATTTTCAAAGCATACAGCCTGTCCTTTTTGATCCACTCACTTTTACTCTTTGGCTTTTTCCTTCTAACCCAAAGGCTCGTTCCCTCCGAAAAAAGGCTTATTGAAATAGACCTATCCCTTGAAAATGTGCAAAGACAACCCTCCGCAGACCTTTCCCAAAAAGCCAAACCCTTGTCCGCAAGACCGCCTCAGACCCAGCCAGTCCCACAGGCAACCATTCCCCCTTTGAAGGAGGAAATAAAAAGCTCAACCGCAAAACAAACAAAGCAGGAAGAAAGGTTAATCCAAGTCCAAAGCCCACCAAAGCCTTCAGAGGTAGAAATTAGAGAAGTTCAAACCCCTCAGGTTCAAACTGCCCCACAGCCAAAAGAAGAGACAAGGGGACAAACCGCAGAACACCCAGGGCAGGGAGAAAGTTCTCTCCAAACCAAAGAAATTTCCCAAAAGCCCGCAAGTCAAGAGAGAGAAGGGAAAGATCTTCAGGCTCAAACTAAAAAAAGCATAGAGAGTCCTTCAAGACCCACATCCTCACTTACAGACGAAAGTAGAAGGGTAGCCTTAGAGGAGAGCTTCCTCACGGAAAGGCTCTCGGTCATATCAAACATAGTCCAAAGGCGTATAAACTATCCACCCATAGCCAGAAGGATGGGATGGGAGGGAAGAGTTCTTATCGGTTTTGTTTTGGAACCAAACGGAGATATAAGAGATTTGAAGGTTTTAAAGAGCTGTGGATACGAAGTTTTAGACAAAGAGGCTTTGGACGCAATAAGGAGAAGCTACAAAGATTTTCCAAAACCCCCGATTAGCGTAATGGTGAAACTTCCAATTAATTTTAAGCTTGAATAAGGGCAGGGCAGGAAGCCTGCCCAAAGAACTTACTTCACAACATCTACCACCTTCCTTCCGACCGCGTCCGCAAGCTCTTTTATTCCACCTTTGAACTGGTATGCATTGTTAAAACCCACAGCCCTCAAGCCAGTGACTACTGCTGCTGCCCTGTCTCCAGAGTGGCATATTACCACTATTTTCTTGTCTTTAGGTAGTTTGTTTAGGTTTTCTGGTTTAAAAACCTCATGCATGGGAATATTTAGTGTGTTCTTCCAAGTAATTCCTGTGATGCTTTGCTCCTGCGGAGTTCTAACATCAAGGATTACAAAGTCCTCCTTTTTCTTGATCATTTCAAAGAGCTGGTTTGAGTCAATCTGACAAGGTCTTTGCTTTAATACTTCTGGCGTCATCTGGGAGAACATGGCGTCCATCTTTTTGGCAAGTTCTGCATCGTAAGAAAAACCCACCGCTACAAAGCCAAGCAAAGCACCCGCAACTAACAAACCTCTCTTCATGGCAACACCTCCTTTGATGATTTTAATCATATATTAGTATATTCTTATATTCTAAAGATGTCAAGAGCAAGAATTGTGGGTGT
>DAIRFT010000004.1:0-22472 GCA_036794885.1 Thermocrinis sp.
TAAGGCACAGAAGGGACATTCCGAACATAACCGGTTCCACCATAACCGCAAGGGCTATAACCGACAACGCCCGCAAGGTTTTAGCCATCTGGCAGATCCTCTTTGGGGGTAAGAGATGAGATTTTTTATATCCGCCAAGCTAAAGGACAACAAGCCTCTTTATTACATGGTTATCTTCTTTCTCTTTCTCAGCCTCATCTTTTGGATTAGCTCCTGGTTATACTTTTACAGCAAATATGGCTTTTCTTATGAAACACTATACAAATACTTTTTCCAAGACCCAGAATTTCCAGAAAGAATATCTTTAGCCCAGCTCTCAGAAGACCTGCACATTCAAACCTTCTTAAACGCCTTCTATTTACTTACCATCTTTGCCCTCTTTATCTTGACATCTCTTCCTTCCTCTGTAAAGGCTTTTGCCCTACTCCTGGGCTTTCTTTCCTGTGCATCTTATTTATACTCAGACCTCTTGATCCTCTACCTTTCACCTACCTTTGCTTACTTAAAGCTTTTTTCCTTTATAGGCTTTCAGCTTATAAACCTGTTTGTCCTTCTTTACACCCTCTTAGCCCTATTAACTTCAAGGGAGAACAAATATACGGATGTGAACCTGCTTAAATTGGTGATTTTCTTTTTTTCCTTACTTTTAATGGGCTTCTTTTTCACAAACCTCTTGGCTTTCTATTCAAAGATGGGCTTTTCCTTAGGTTCTATAAAGGAGTATTATCTTGGAAACCCGGAGAAGTTCCTAAAGGCTAAAACCTTTGAGGGTATGTTTAAGGTCTTTTATCCTCATCTTATTTCAATGGCGGTCTTTTCTGTGGCAGTTGGGCATTTTTTGATTTTTGCAGGTTCAAGCCTTAGCGTTCCTTTGGGAATTGGACTATTTTTATTTTCATTCCTTGATAACCTTTCGGGTTTTTTGATTAGATTTTTACATCCAGACTTTGCCCTTCTAAAGCTTTTGTCTTTTGTAGCTTTGCAGGGTATTATCCTTTACTCTGCCTTGATTATGCTAATGAGAAGTAAGCCATGGGCTTGATGTTATTTCTTTTTCTTTTCTTGTTTGCCTTCTCTCAGGAAAAGGTCTTTCACCTTATGGGCACCTATGCCATAATAGACCTGCCCTCCGAGAAGGCATACCAAGCCTACAAGTTTATGAAGGAACTTGAGGAAAAACTCTCCGATTACATAGAAGATTCTGAGGTTTCAAAGATCAACCGGAAGGCGGGTGTGGAACCGGTGGAGGTGTCTGCGGATACTTTGGAGGTTATAAAAAAATCCCTTTGGCTTTCGGAGCTCACAGAGGGAGCCTTTGACATAACAGTAGGCGCCATAACCATAAGGGCAAGAAGGCTAAGAGAAATTTCCGAAGACGAGGCAAGGAATCTGGTGAATTACAAAAAGGTCAGGATGGAAGGCAGTAGCGTATTTCTTGAAGAGAAAGGCATGGCTATAGACTTGGGAGGCATAGGAAAGGGCTTTGCCATTCAGAAAGCTTATGAGTTTATAAAAACAGACAAGGGTTTTATCGCAATAGCGGGAGACCTAAGGGTATGGGGGCACAAAAGACTTTTGGCGGTGTATAACCCTATTAATGGCAAAATCCTAGCCCAAGGCTACAATAAAAAGGACCTTTGCCTTTCTACATCAGGAAATTACAGAAGGGAGCACATAATCGGTAAAGGTGGCAAGCTATTGCAAATAACTGTAGCTTATGAGGATTGCACTTTGGCGGATGGGTTATCTACAGCCCTTTTTGCTATGGATGATAAAAAAAGATGGGATTTTATTGAAAAACACCCACAGTTCGGCTATCTTCTGCTGTCTTCCGACGGTTCTGTTTATGTAAATAGAACTTTTCTTGAGTTTTTTGAAAGTTTGGAATTTTTCGGAAGTGGTGTAAAATAAACCTATGAGGTCTGCTTATAGGGTTTTTCTGTCCGGCGTGGTGCAGGGGGTAGGCTTTAGGAGCTGGACAAAGAACCTGGGAGAGAGCTACGGACTTAGCGGTTGGGTGCGCAACCTACCGGACGGAAGGGTTGAGGTTTTTGTGGAGGGCGATGAGGAGGTTGTAGCCCAGTTCGTATGGAAGCTGTGGGAGGGACCAAGGTCCGCAAGGGTGGACCGGATGGAAATTTTAAAGGAGGTGCCAACCCATGAAGAAAGAGGTTTTTATATTAAGTATTAGCCTACTTTTTGTAACAGCCTTTTCTCAGGAATGCAAATACCACAAGGTAAAAAGTGGAGAAAGCTTAGAAAAGATCGCAAAGAACTACGGAGTTAGTGTGCAAGAACTCATAAAAGCTAACAAAAACATAAACCCAAACAAACTGAAAGTGGGTGAAAATTTATGCATTCCTCAAAAGACATCAACTAAAACGCAAGACTACGCCATATACAAAGTCAAAAAGGGAGACACGCTATACAGCATAGCTGAAAAATTTGGAGTTGATGTGCAGGAGCTGAAAAGCTTTAACAACCTAAAGTCTGAAAAGATAATAGAAGGACAGGAACTAAAAATACCCGCCAAGGGCACCGCCAAAAAACAAAAAAAAGGAAACCCAAGAGTATGGAACCTATGTCGTTCAAAAGGGTGCAAAGCTTGAGCATATAGCAAAAAAACTGGGTGTTTCCCAAAGGGAGTTGGAAGAACTTAACCCAGAGTTAAAAGGTAAATGGCTAACAAAAGGAACGGTGGTCAAAGTGCCAAAGCAAGAGCAGAAAAAGGAAAAAAGGGAAGAAAGCTACACGGTATATAAAATCAAAAAGGGAGGTCGCCTTGAGCATGTGGCAGAGCGCTTGGGAGTTCCCAAAGAGGAATTGGAAAGGCTCAATCCAGAGCTGAAGGGTAAATGGCTGTCTGCGGGAACGGAGGTAAAGGTGCCCGTAAAGGTCAAAAAGGAGGAGGAGCCAAGGGTTCCCTACAAAACTTATGTAGTTCAAAGAGGTGCAAAGCTTGAGCATGTGGCGAAGAAGCTCGGTGTTTCTCAAAGGGAGTTGGAAGAACTCAACCCAGGGCTAAAAGGTAAATGGCTAACAAAGGGAACGGTGGTCAAGGTGCCCTTAAAGGTGGAAGAAAAAAGACACGCGGTCCGTCCAGTAGAGAAACCCTTAGAAGAAAGGAAGCAAGAGAGCACACCTAAGACAGAACCTGAAATAATACGGGAGAGAAGACAGGAGGATTTTGAATTAAGAATGTCAAAAAATAGCCTGCCTATGCCTGTGGATGGTAAAGTTTCCAGAAACGGTAGAGGGATTAACATATCCACAGATTGTGGAAAGCCAGTAAGGGCAGTTGATAGTGGAAGGGTCATATACAGTGGAGGAGACCTCAAAGCCTACGGAAACATGGTCATAGTGGATCATGGGGATTTTATCTCTATATACGCATACAACGAGAAAAATTTAGTAAAGAGAGGCGATAGGGTGTCAAGCGGACAACAGATCGCTTTAGTTGGAAGAAGGAACGAAGGAGAGGAATGCATGCTTTACTTTGAACTTAGAAATAAAGAGGGTGTGCCCTTAGACCCAACTGAGTATATAAGAAATACCCAGTGAATTATTCCATAGGGCTTATGTAAATTAGAGTTTTTTGTTCGCCCTTTTCTATGCGTTTTAACGTTTTTATTTCGTAAATTTGATTGTCGTTTTTTATAACTTTAGCCTTTTCTAAGACATCCCATAGGCTCTTTAGCATGTTGTCAATATCCCTCTTTCTGTGGTTTGGCAAAACCAAGATCACTTCCATTGAGAGCTTGCCCTCCAAAGGTTCTCCCTGATACTGCTGTTTTATTTCCCACACTGCCCTCATCTCCCAGTTTTTAATTCTTGGGGGTTTAAAAACTACACCACCCTTCTTTCTTATGTATCTGTTGCTTTTAGGAACTGGTAAAGAGGAAAGCTCAAGCTCTACCCTCTTTTTTTCACCCACTTTTTTCTTCAACCAACAGGTCTTGCTCTTTAAAGTCCTTTACCACTACATCCACCATTTCTCCCTCTTTAACCACCCTCTCTGCCTCTAAATAGCACAAACCATCCACCTCTGGCGCTTGAAACCAAAGCCTGCCCACGGGCACAATATTCATCTCCTCATCGTAGCCATCTATTAGCATCCTAAAGCTTTTACCCAAAAGCCCCTTGTATTTTTCCTTTATAACCTCGCTTTGAACCTCGTAAATAAGCGCCCTCCTTCTCTCCTTTTCCTCCTCGGGTATAGGGTCTCCTAAGGACTCTGCAAAAGTGCCGTCCTCCTGAGAATAGCTAAATACACCCACCCAATGAAAGTAGCCCTTTTGAACAAACTCAAGCAATTCCTCAAAGTCCTTTGTGTCTTCTTCCGGATAGCCCACTATAAAGCTTGTCCTCAAAACTGCGTTGGGTATTTTAGAAAAGATCCTTTCCACGAGACCTTCCACAAAATCTTTACCATAGCCCCTTCTCATGCTTTTTAGAACTTTGTTAGAGACGTGTTGTAGTGGTATATCAAAGTATGGTAGGACCTTTGAAGAGTTTTTAATGTAATCAATAAGCCCATCATTCAGGTCTGTGGGATAAAGATACAAAAGCCGGATCCATTCTATGCCTTCTATATCCTCCAACTTTTCCAAGAGTTTAAGCAGGGCATTCTTTCCGTATAGGTCCCTGCCGTAATAAGTGGTATCCTGTGAGATCAGAGACAGTTCTTTTACTCCGTTATCCGCTATCCATTTGGCTTCTTCTACAAGTTCCTGTACGCCCTTTGACCTGTATTTGCCCCTTATGGAGGGTATGGCACAAAAGGAACAAAGGCGGTTGCACCCCTCAGATATCTTAAGGTAGGCGTAAGATTTAGGGGTGGTTAATAGCCTTTGAACTTTTTCCATCCTCTTTAAACCCAAAAATTCAATAATTTGGTCCCAGCTTTCAGTTCCAAAGTATGCCTTAACCTCGGGTATCTCCTTTTGTAGTTCTTCTTTGTATCTTTCCACCAAACAGCCCATAACGATAACCTTTTTGTTTTCTGCGTATTCAAGTATGTAGTCTATTGCCTCCTCCTTGGCGGGGTTTATAAAACCACAGGTGTTTATGATTATGGTGTTTGCCTTTTTGGGGTCATCCACCAGCTTTGCACCAGCTGACTTTAGCTTTCCAAGAAGAACCTCCGTATCTACCAAGTTTTTGGAACAGCCTAAGCTAATAATCCCTACCTTTAGCTCATCTCCTTTGCGTGCCATCTTCCGTCTTCTTTAAAAACTCTTTGGGATTTCTATTAACCTTTATAGTCTTAACACCACCTCCCTTTTCCTCAACCACCATATAGTTCTCTACCTTTCCTTTTTTTTCAACCACCATATATCCCACCACACCCTCCAAATCGCTAAAGGGCTCTTTTGCGTAGGAATACAAAAATACCGCCATTAAAATAAGAAAAAGGAACCTCATATTTTTTCCTCCTTCATAATAATTAATATAGTCAAATCTCCCTTTAGCATGCCCTTTTCAACTCTCTCCACCTTAAAGGCGGAAGGGTATGATACAAAACCTCCTTTTTCCAGAGATCTTAAGAAATTTACTACGTTTGCATAACTACCCACAAAGGATATTTTGAGCTCTGCGGTGGGATGTTTTACCACATCAGAAGGTTGCTGTAGTCTTTGTTCCTGTTGTCCTTGTTGTTGTGTTTGCTCCTTCACTATCTTAACTACCGCCTTACCTTCTGGATTTTTTTCCAAGGTGTAGCCCATCTCATTGGGCTTTTCAAGGCTTACGGAAAGCAGTCTTACCCCGCTCTTACTTGCTATGGCACCCAACTTTTTGTATATAGTGCCCGCATCCTTAGTGGATGGAATCTCTCCAACCACTAACTCAAGCTCTTGCCTCTTTACCTCCAGTTGAGCCTTTAAATCATCTCTTTGCCTTCTAAGAGGTTCCAAAGCTTGTGGGTCTGTCAATCTCTTCAGCTCTGCTATGCGTCTGTCAAGCTCTTCCTTTTCCTTTCTATTTTTTTCTAACTCTTCCCTCAAAGGGATGATTAGCATTGCATATGTGTATCCTATGATGGCTATTGGTAATATTAAAAGTATAAATAATTTCTGCCACTCAGGAAGGGCGGACCACTGGGCTTTTAGCTTTTCCATCACTTCCCTCCTATGCTTTTTTCCGCGACAAGTCTTGTGGAGTAATATTCATAACCATTTGGGGTTGTTTTTCTTTCTATACTACTTATAAAAACTTCCACATTATTCTTCTTAAGGCTGTTGGCATAAGAGCCTATGCTTGCGTAATCAAAAGAAGAAAGGTCAAATTCTGTCTTCAGTTTTCTATTTTCTATGTCTAAACTTTGACTATAAGTAAGCGTCCAACTAACGGAAGGGACGGAATTGGAAAAACTAACAAAGCTATTGTTGAATGGTTCATAGAACGCTTTCAAACCTATGAGTATATCCTTACTACGCTCTATCATATCCATTTCTGTCCTTAAGACGGATATCTCAGACTCTATTTCTTTATTTTCTTCTGAAATACGCCCTGCTATACCCTCTAACCTGTTCTTTTCCGCTTGCAACTGATCTATCTCTCGCTTTATTTGTGTTATTTCCTTTGATGTTTTCCAATACAACACACCCATACCCAAAACACCAATCCAAAGGAGAACAGATAGATAATACTGCGCTTTATCCAACTTTAAAAGATCACCTACCCTTATCTCCTTCAGAGATAGAAATGTAGGTTGCGATAAAGTTTTTTTAGCTTTCTTCTCCTTAAGGAGATTGATCCTTATCATCTTGATCCCTCCCTTAAACTAAGTGTATAGGGGATAAAAAAGTTAGGCGGTAGTTCGCCAGCGTCCAAAAGCCCCAATATGGGCAGGCTTTCAAGTATATATTCTGTGAAACTTTCATTACCTAAACCAACACATGCAATATAAACGTTATATATATCATTTATTACTATCAAATTCCTCACCTCCGCAAGAAAGCTTTCCAAAAGTTCCTCAGAGGTGGAAGATGATCCTGCCTCTTTACTGTATCCCAAATATTCCCAGTTTATTACAGAGTAGGATATATTGGAAGGGCTGTAGGTTAAAAGTATGGAATAATCGTAGTCTATGTATAAAATGGAAAAGGGTAAGGCAAGCTTATGATATATGCCGTAATTTACTATAGCCAGCACTTCATAGTCTATGATCTCAGGCTTTAGCCCTGCGGAACTGATTAAATTAGTTAGCCTATTGACAGATTCAGCGCGGGCAAGCACCAAAGCTAAACTTATGGCATCTTCTCCGCGTAAGATAAAGTAATCGTAAACGGTTTCTTCTTTTATCTGACTTGTCTCTCTTTTTATCACCCAATCTATGGCGGTGTTCAAATCTTTCTGGCTTATTTTTGAAGGATATTTATTGAGCTTTAGTATTCCGTCTGTGGCGGGGAGCGCCGCTATAACCTTATGTCCCTGTAATCCATACTCAGCCACTATCTTTTTTAGGGCTGAGAGTTTTTTTATTTTCATCTCCGTCCTCAAAGATGATCTCCTGTGGTTGGAAAACAGGCTTTCCATCTTCTCCTAACTCCAAAAGCCTTATGAAGCTTTTACCAACCTGCAGTGCCAAGTAGTTTTTAGCTCCTTTAACCTTAAAGGGAAGAAAGGTTAAAGTCCTTATACGCTCCAAAAGTTTCATACTCCTACCTTCCTATTTTTAGATTCCGCTTCTGCTATAACTAATAAAGTTTTTAACACGGAATCGGGGTTTAGTGAAATACTGTCTATACTTTCTTCTACCAAAAACTGGGCAAAGTCCAGGAAGTCGGATGGTCCCTGACCGCATATACCCACCTTTTTACCCTTTTCTTTGGCAAGGCTTATGAGCTGGGATATTAGCCTTTTGACCGCCTCGTTCCTTTCATCATAAAGATGTGCCACGAGCCCCGAGTCCCTGTCCAAGCCAAGAGTTAGCTGAGTTAGGTCGTTGGAGCCTATGGAGAAGCCATCAAAGATCTCTGCAAACCTGTCCGCAAGGACAAAGTTGGAGGGAAGTTCTGCCATCACGTAAACTTCCAGACCATTCTCTCCCCTTTTTAGTCCATACTCCTCCATAACCTTGAGAACCCTTTCGCCCTCCTCGGGTGTTCTGCAGAAGGGGACCATCACCTTGGTGTTGGTAAGCCCCATCTTGTTTCTCACACGCAGTATTGCCTGACATTCAAGCCCAAAGGCGGGTTTATAAACCTCTGAATAGTATCTTGACGCACCCCTCCATCCGAGCATGGGGTTTTCCTCTTCTGGTTCAAAGAGCTCACCACCTATAAGTCCTTTGTATTCATTAGACTTAAAGTCAGAAAAGCGCACTATCACAGGATTTGGATAGAAGGCAGCAGATATCTTGGCTATGCCGTAGGAGAGCTTTTTAACAAAGTATTGTGCCTTATCTTCATAACCAAAGGTCAGGCTTTCTATATCCTCTATGGTTCTTCTGAGGTTGACCTGTTTTTTATCTTTACCCTTTGCCAGCTTGCTTTTAAGGGGTTCCTCCGCATGCTTGTATATAGAAGCCATAGAGCAAACTCCCCTCTCATCAATGGCTCCGCACTCTTCAAGCTTTTCCACCAAAGCTTTAAGCTCCCCATAATGGAGGAGGGCTAAGGGATGGATCTTTATGTAGTTTGCTATGATGAACTCCTCACGCGCCAGTCCTACTCCGTCGTTGGGAATAAAGGAATACTTGAAGGCTGATTCAGGGTTGCCCACGTTCATCATAACCTTAGTTCTGGTCCTGGGCAGTTCCTTTAGGTTGATCTCCTCTACCTCGTAGGGGATGTAGCCCTCGTATATGTATCCTACCTCTCCCTCTGCACAGGAGAGGGTGATTTCATCACTGGTCTTTAGCACTTCCGTTGCCTTGTGGGTGCCCACCACCGCGGGTATGCCCAGCTCCCTCGCCACTATTGCTGCGTGGGCAGTTCTCCCACCTCTATTGGTGATTATACCGCTTGCTTTTTTCATTATGGGTTCCCAGTCTGGGTCCGTTATGTCTGTTACCAGGATCTCTCCCTCTTGAAACTGTCCTGCGTCCTTTAGGTCGTGGATAACTCTAACTCTACCATGAACTACCTTATCGCCCACCGCAATGCCATACAAGATCCTTTTCTTAACCCTTTCCTCTATCGGCATGCTGATCTTGTAGACCTTTAGTACGTTCTCCTCCTTCCTTGAATGCACCGTTTCTGGTCTTGCCTGAACCACAAAGAGCTCGTTTAAAACCCCATCCTTTGCCCACTCTATGTCCATAGGCATCCATCTGCCGTTCTTTTTGGAATAGTACTCCTCTATCAGAACTCCCCATCTTGCAAGCTTTAAAATCTCCTCATCGGTAAGGGCAAACTGCTTTTGCTCTGAGAGTGGAACATTGACGATTTTGGTTCTCTCTTGTCCCACCCCATACACCATCTTTCTGTCCTTTCTACCGAGCTTTTTCTCTATTATAGCAGAGTACCCCGCCTGAAGGGTAGACTTAAAGACCATATACTCATCCGGGGTTATCATGCCCTGAACCAGAAGCTCACCCAATCCGTAGGTGGCGTTTATAACTACCACATCCTTAAAGCCCGATTCTGTGTCCAATGTAAACATCACTCCTGAGGCACCCAAGTCAGACCTTACCATCTTTTGAACGCCCATAGCTATGCCAACCTTAAAGTGGTCAAAACCAAAGCTCTCCCTGTAAGAGATAGCCCTGTCTGTAAAGAGGGACGCAAAGCCGTTCTTTATAGCGGTTAGCACATTCTCCGCACCTACTACGTTTAGGTATGTCTCCTGCTGTCCTGCAAAGGAAGCATGGGGCAGATCCTCGGCGGTGGCGGAGGACCTAACCGCCACATCCACCGCAAAGGAGTTATACCTCCGAGAAAGCTCAGAGTAATACTTCTTTATCAACTCTTCCAATTCTGGGGGAAATTGTCCACCTTTTATAAGTTCCCTGACCTCGTATGCCCTCTTTGCCAAGTCCTGCACATCGTTTGGGTTTAAACCCTCCAAAATCTTCCTTATCTTTTCTTCTAACTTGTTATACCTCAGGAACTCATAATAGGCTTTGGATGTTACCACAAAACCGTAGGGTATGTTAATGCCAAGCTTTGAGAGGTTTCTAAGCATCTCCCCGAGGGATGCGTTCTTTCCGCCCACCAAGGGCACATCCTCTATGCCCACCTCGTCTAACCAAACCAAAAATTTCTGCTCCATGCCTATACCTCCAAAACTATTTTTTCAAAGTCCCCAAAGCGGTTAAAAAGTTTTTTTATTCTAAACAGAAGGGCTAATCTATTTCTTCTAACTTCTTGATCTTTGTCCATCACGAGGACACTGTCAAAGAAGCGGTCTATGGGTTCTTTGAGGTCCCAAAGGTCCAAGGGCTCAAGCCTTTCACCCTCCAAGCCCTTTACCTTTTCCCAAAGTTCCCTCTCCTCTTTTTCTTTCATAAGGTCCTCCTCAACGCGTTCATCTTCCCACCCCTTGGGAAGAATTTTAACAACCCTCCTGTAGGCTTCTACTACATCTTTAAATTTTTCCGTTTCTTTCAAATTGGCAAGCATTTGTGCAAGCCTTATTGCGTCTAAGGGTTTTAGTGGATCCTTCACCTCCAAAACCGCCCTTACAACATCGTAGCCATAGGGCTCCAAGTAAGCTTCCAGCCTGTTTTTCATGAACTCCTCAAAACCCTGTGGGACAGACCCCAGCACCTCCCTCAGGTTCAAGTTATAACCTCCGTTATCAAGGATCGCGAACACACCATAGGCACTGCGTCTTAGCCCGTATGGGTCCGAGCTACCAGAGGGTATCTCGCCCACGCTTAGAAGGGTTGCTATGTTATCCAGCTTATCCGCCAGAGAGAGAATTTGAGAAACCACGCCCTCGGGCAAGGGGTCTGTGGCACTTTTGGGGAGATAATGCTCGTAGAGTGCTTTAGCTACCTCCTCCTCTTCTCCAAAAGCCCTTGCATAAACCATGCCCATGTAGCCCTGAAGTTCATCCAGTTCCTTTACCATGTTGGTAAGCAGGTCCGCCTTTGAAAGTAAGGCAGCCCTTTTTACCTTTTTTACAACATCCTCTCCAAAGCCAAGGGCTCGTGCGATCCTCTCTGAGAGTTCCATAAGCCTTTGGGTCTTCTCCCACATACTGCCCGCCTTTGGGTGAAAGATCACACCCTTCAGCCCATCCACCAGATTTTCCAAGGGGGTCTTCAGGTCCTCCCTGTAGAAGAAAAGGGCATCCTCAAGCCTTGCCCTTACAACCCTCTCGTAGCCAGTCTTTATCAAATCGTTTGGAGTATTACCGCTAAAGGCTACAAAGTAAGGCACCAGCTTGCCCTCTTGGTTGGCAAGGCAGAAAAACCTCTGATGGTGGGCAAGGACTGTAATCAAAACCTTCTCGGGTAGTTCTAAATACTTTTCTTCAAAGCTTCCTACCACAGAGAAGGGAAACTCAAGGAGGTTCGCCACCTCCTCCGGAAGACCCTCTGGATACTGAGGCGTGCAACCTAGGGAGTAAGCTTCTTCCCTTAGCATTTCTAAGACCATGCCAAGTCTCTCTTTGAAGTCTGGGATCACGTAGGCGTTCTTTAGACTTTCTTCATACTCCTCGGCATTTTTGAGAACCAGGGGACCACCGTGCAAAAATCTATGACCGTAGGTGATCCTATCTGCCTTTACTTTACCAAATTGAAGTGGGACAACCTCCTCTCCGTAGAGGGCACACAACCACCGGATAGGTCTTGAAAAGGTTAAGCCCTCCGAATTCCAACGCATCCTTTTGGAAAAGGGAATGGATTGTAAGAGACCTTCAAACTCTTCCTTTAATTTCTCCAAGGGCGTCTTTTCCCTTTGAACCCTACGAACCGCCACATACCTTCCTTCTCCCTTTTGAACCTCTATCACTTCCTCTTGAGTGGCAGAGACCTTTTGCAAGAATCCCAAAAGTGCCTTTGTGGGTTTCCCATCCTCGTAAGCTACGCTAACGGGAGGACCAACTATGATCTCCTCTTTTTCTGTGGGTGTGTTCTCAAAGTCTTCTGTCAGAATGGCTAAACGCCGGGGTGTGCCGTAGGTTTTTATAACTTTTACTCCCAAGAGTTTCTCAATGCTTTCTTTGAGGCTCTCTAGGGCTAGGTTTATAACACCCGCGGGCAGTTCTTCTGTTCCTATTTCAATCAGGAGCTTCATAACTACATCTCCATTAAAAGGGCTTGGGCTAAGTTAGACCAATAAGTTCCCTTTGCCTCTTTGAGGACAGACTCTAAGACCTTCTTTGCCTCCTCTTTTCTGTTGCTGTCTAAGAGCACCTGTGCCTTAAGCAGTTGGGCGGAGTAATAGTTAAAGCTATCTTTTCCTATAGAGTTGAGAACGCCGAGGGCTTTTTCTTTTTGTCCTTCCTTGTAGTATGCAAAGGCGAGCCTCTCGGTGTATAAGGACTTTATTTGATCATCCTTCAGGGATGAGATTATCTCCAAAAGTTTTTTACTGTCTTCCTTTCCGTCCAAGGCGTAAGATAGAATGAGGGGCTTAAAGGCACCCCCTTTTTTCAGCCCTTCCTCTATTAGCTTTTTAGCCCTCTCCTCCTCTCCCGATTGCACCAACCTACTTATCTCCCACTCAAGGTAGGAAGCCTCAAAGTTCCTCTTTTTTTCCCAATCCTTGTAAAGGATGAATAACCCCACCCCTAAAAGCAAAAGGACAGGTGGGACCAGATACCTCCAAGGTAAAAACACCATCAGTTAGATTTTAAACCATCACCTTCAAAATTTCATCCACCACCTTTAAGTTCTTTAACACCGACTGAACAGACCTTTCCCACATCTCGCGTTCCTCTGGTAGCATGGGGATCTTTATGACCTCCTCCACTCCACAGTTACCAAGTTTGACTGGCACGCCCACGCAGGCACCCTTTACTCCATAATATTCCCCCACTTCTCCGTCAAGATAGACAGAGCAGGGCAGTATGCGTTTGTTGTTTGTTACTATGGCTTCCACCATTTCCACTATGGACGCAGCGGGGGCATGATAGGCGGAGGTGCCCATCAGGTCCACTATCTCACCACCACCAAACTGAGTTCTTTTTATAAGTTCCTGAAACTTTTCTTTGGTTAGAAGGTCCTTTAGGGGTATGCCACCCACGTTGGATATGGAGATCAAGGGAACCATCTCATCACCATGGCCTCCTATCACATAGGCGTGAATATCTTGAGGGGAAACGTCTATCTCCCTTGAGATGAAGGTTTTAAAGCGGGCTGAATCCAAAACGCCCGCCATCCCCATAACCCTCTTGGGTTCAAAGCCCAGCAGTTTATAAACTGCGTAGGTCATAAGGTCCACTGGGTTGGTTACCACTATCACTATGGCGTCCTTGGCGTATTCCCTTATTTTGCTGGCTATAACCGACAGGATGGATATGTTCTTTTCCAAAAGGTCTTCCCTTGACATGCCCGGTCTTCTTGGAAAGCCTGCGGTTATAACCACTATGTCGGAGCCCTCTAAGGCTTGGTAGCCTTCTCCGTCCGCACTTACAGTGTATCCTTCCACTTTGCCGTCAATGTTTAGGGCGGAGAGCATCTGCTGAATGTCAAGGGCTTTTCCTTTAACGGGTTCTATTAGCCTGTCTCCGTCCTTTTTGGGCAAGTCAAACATACGCACATCCACAAGCCCCCTTAGGGCAAGGAGGGCAGCGGTATGCTCCCCCACATTTCCCGCACCTACCACAGAAACCACCTTTCTTAGCTTCATACCTTTACCCCCTGCTTGCTTTTGATCCAGTTCAAAAGACCACCTTTGAGGAGCACAGAAATCTGCTTTGGAGTGAGGTTGTATGTGCAAAGGACCTCCTCTCCAGTGGTTTTGTTTATAACCACGATTTCTTTACCTTCCTGTAGTCTGCTTTCAAGCTCTGGGATCAAAATCTCATCGCCCAGTGAGAACTTGTTGTAGTCCTCTTTGTTTTTGAACTCAAGGGGCACTATGCCAAAATTGACCAGGTTGGCGTGATGGATACGGGCAAAGGACTTTGCCAAAACCGCCCTAACTCCCAAGAACCTTGGAGCCAACGCAGCGTGCTCTCGGGAAGAGCCCTGTCCGTAGTTCTCTCCGCCCACTATGATGTTTGCCTTGCCCTTTTGGTCCCTGATTTCCTTTGCTCTTTTTACAAAGTCTGGGTCTACGTAGTGATATACATACTCGCTTATGGCGTAGATGTTGGAACGGAGGGGTAGGATTTTGGCACCGGCGGGCATAATGTGGTCGGTGGTAATATTGTCTCCCACTATGAGGGAAACCTCTCCTTCTATGCTTTCTGGTAGTTCATCAAACTCCGGCAATGGTTTTATGTTAGGTCCTCTGTATATTTCCACCTTTTTGGCTTCTTCCTCCGGTAGTGGCTCTATAAAGGCTTCGTCGCCGTAGGGGAACCTTTGTGGCATTTCCACCTTCACCCATTGAACGCCCAACTTCCTGGGGTCTATGATCTTTGCTGCAATGGCGCAGGCTACGCAGACCTCGGGAGAGGCAAGGTACACCTTTGCGTCGGGTGTGCCAGACCTACCCTCAAAGTTCCTGTTAAAACTCCTTATGGAAACGCCACCGGAGGGAGGCGCAAAGCCCATGCCTATACAGGGACCGCAGGCACTTTCCAATATCCTTGCACCAGCCTTTAGGAAGGTCAAAAGGGCACCATTTTGGGTGATCAACTCAAGGGCTTGCTTGGAACCGGGGGCTACCGCAAAGACCACATCAGGATGAACCTTTCTACCTTCCAAAAGCTTGGCAGCGCGTGTTAGGTCTACAAAAGAAGAGTTTGTGCAAGAGCCTATGACCACCTGATCTACTTTTATCCCTTCCACCTCCCTGACGGGCACCACATTGTCCGGAGAGTGGGGGCAAGCAATCAGTGGCTCAAGCTGGGAAAGGTCTATCTCTATAATCTCGTCGTACTCTGCATCGGGGTCCGGAAGGAGTTCTATCCAATCCTCCTCCCTTCCCTGGGCTTTCAGATATGCCCTTGTGATCTCGTCGGAGGGAAAGATTGAAGTGGTGGCGCCAAGTTCTGCACCCATGTTGGTGATGGTAGCCCTCTCCGGAACGGAGAGATCCTTTACACCCTCTCCAAAGTATTCAAAAATTTTGCCCACACCACCCTTTACCGTAAGCCTACGCAAAAGCTCAAGGATAATGTCCTTGGCGGTTACCCAATCGGGCAGTTTGCCCTTCAGATGGACGCCTACGATCTTGGGCATCTTCATATAGAAGGGTTCGCCCGCCATTGCACTTGCCACGTCAAGACCACCAGCACCGATGGCGATCATACCTATGCCGCCGGAGGTGGGAGTGTGGGAATCAGAACCAAGCAGTGTCTTCCCGGGCTTGGCAAACCTTTCCAAATGCACCTGATGGCATATGCCGTTGCCGGGTTTAGATAGCCAGATACCGTATCTTTTTGCCACGCTCATAAGGTATTTATGGTCATCGGGGTTCTTATAGTCGGTCTGTAGCATGTTGTGGTCTATGTAGCTAACGGATAATTCTGTCTTTACCCTATCCACACCCATTGCCTCAAACTGCAGGTATGCCATAGTTCCGGTGGCATCCTGGGTTAGGGTCTGGTCTATCTTGATGGCGATCTCTTCGCCGGGGATGAGCTTACCGCTCACCAAATGGCTTTCAAGAATTTTATAGGCTACCGTTCCCTTTGCCATGCGGTCCTCCTTTCAAAAAGGGATGATTTATATTATAGACTTTTTACTCTATAAATTCTATCACTGAGTTTAGCTTATGTTCTATAGGAGATAATGCTCCAATTCCTTCCTTATCCTTTCTAACTCTCTTTTCACGGTGGGATGGTCTTGGTCCAACCAGCCTTTCAAATACCACTTATAATAGGGTGTGTTTATTATGTTCCAACCAGCCCTCTTTAGCTTTTCTATTCTTTCCACGTGCCAGTCTGCATAGTTAGATAACCCATTCCCCTCAAAGTGATGAGGACCATCAACCTCCAAAGCAACAAATTTTTTATTGTTTTTATTGTAAAGAACAAAGTCCAACCTATAGCCACAGGTTTTATATTGATTGTATATTTTAATGTCTACTCCATATTCTCGCTTGAAGCTTTCTTTCAAGGGCACTAAATACCTTTCATAAACAAACTCTTCAAGCTCCGATTCAAAATTAGACCGGCTAAAGTGGAGATTATCCTCCTCCAAGGCAATATTTGGCTTTTCTTTACTAAAGTGGGCTATATATCTTTTAGTTAAATCAAAGTTTTCCGGCAAACCTCCATAGACCAAAAAGGTAAAATACTTAGCCCTACTTGTTGCCACGTTAAACCTATTTTTGTTTTCATAGTGGTTTTTACTCCTATTGCTTGCCTTATCCAGTGCCATTGAAATTATTACCACATCAAACTCATGACCCTGAAGTTCCTCTGGCGTCCCTGCATAAACTCTTTCTCCAATTCCTTCTTCAGAAAGTCTCATTCTTATGTGTTCCGATTGTTCCCTTGTAAAGCAAACAACCCCTACGGTGAATTCCTCTGGGACATAATCGGGCAACTGAACATCCTGATAGCTCCTTGAACTTAGAAGGCTCTTTATGATCTCAAAAACCTTTTCCACTTCTTCCATAACAACTTTTGAGTTTCTACGTCTATCTCCTCCTGTTTCTATGTGCTTGAAGCTTTTAAGCTCATACTCGGGCTTTTCTGTCATTATGGATAGCTTGTTTTCATAAAATTCTCTGTTGGTGAACTTTGCAAGAGAGGGCACAGACCTAAAATGTTCGTCCAACATTACCTCAGGTATTCCAAAGTTATTTTCCCTCAAAAAGTCAAGGATAGACGCCTTGGTTAGGGTTATTCTCTTTTCTTCTGCTTCTTCATATTTCAGGTTTGCGGGCTTGTATTTTTCCCAAGTGTATGAATCAAGCTTTTTGCTTATCGTAAGCCCAAGCCCAGTGGACTCAAGGCTCAACTGCTTGTGGTCTCCAACAACACAAATCCTTTTTGCCCTGTAAAAAACAGGGATCACCTGTGCCAAATTCACCTGAGAGGACTCATCAACCACTACCAGATCAAACAGCTCAGGCTCCATAGGAAGCACTCTATCCACATTGGGAATATCTACGATCCAGATGTTAAAAACTTTCAACAGGTTAGCCCAATCTATGTTATCCTTTGCTTTTTTTATCCTATCCACCTTTTGATAATACAAAATCTGTTTAAAGGTGTTGAGGTCATTGGAATATTTTCTGCATTTTCAAATATCCTTTTCAGGTTTAGCAGTCTTAAATATTCTTGTGCATCTTCCATTATTTGCCTACGGCGTGTTTCAAGTCCTTCCTTCAGCTCATTCGGGTCTTTTTTGGGTTGAATTTTGCTACGAACACTAACCAATTCTTTATAATTGGCAAGGACATTTCTAAGCTTAGCTAAGTAATCGGACAAAGACTTTTTCATCAGAAGATTTTGATCTACATCTTTATCAATCTTTTTGATTTCCTTTATAAGGAATCTCTTTCTTATTCGCAAAAGCATTGTATCTCCGTAGTTTTCCAGTACTTCAAAGCTTCTATAATTTGTCTTGAAAAAGTTATCATTCAAGCTTTTATTATATAAATCCATCCTTTTTGTTATTTCATAAAAGCTTTTGTTGAATATTTCTAATTCCCTTTCCAAACTCTCCCTAACTTCCAAGAATTGATGGTTTAAACTCAATATTTCCTTGTAATGCTTAAGCTCCCTCTTGTAATTCTCTATACTTGAATTAAGTCTCCCTTCTAAGTTCCTCAGCTTAGTATCAAGATTAGGTAGTTCATCTTCATAAATAGTGGATGATGTTAGCTTGGAAATGTATTCTTTAAGCTTCCCTCTATAATCGTCATGGTAATAGATAAACGGTAAATAATCATCTCCCTTTCCGAGCCTTTCCGTTAGCTTTTCGTATAAGACCTTTATGGCAGGAGCTTTTTGGGAAACTATTAAAACTTTGTAGCCTTTAAGGATGCTCAAAAGTGCCAAAGCGGTTATAACATGGCTTTTACCGGTGCCGGGTGGTCCTTGAATGTAAGAAATCTCATAGCGAATAGCATTCTCCAATCCCTCTTTTTGCTTTTTAGAAAGATATATCGGTAAGTAATATTCCAAATCTCCCAACCTAAATTTTTCTATTTCTTGTATCTTTTCTGATTTGGAAGAGAATACCGCACTGAATAGCTTTTCTAAAGCCCTGTTTGTAAAGCTTTCGTTCTCTTCAATCTCCTCTATCATAAGCCTTAAAGAATTGTATGTGGAGATTTCCGATGGGAAATTAGACAGGAAAACATACCACAAGTCTGCATAAAAAGTATCCTCTCTGCTTTTCAGATAATCTATATCTTTCTGGCTTTCTTCAAGTTCGTTGCTGTTTATTATCCTTAGTTCAAGGTCTGACTTAAACACTTCCTTTATTTTGGGAATGTATTCAATGGCTATGTTTCTCAGTTCTCTTATTGATTCAGCTTCTTCCATCTTCTCTTCAATTTCCTTTATAAGTTCCACACGCTCTATATGTTTTTCATCGGATGAAAAGCCTTGCTCCTCATCATCAGAAGAGAGTTTCACAAATAGGTCATAGTTTAAAAAGGTCTGTCCCAAGCTTACAGATTTTGGGTCGCTTAGGTCATCTACTTCTAAATTAACCACAAAAAGAGGAGCAAAAATTTTTAGCCTTTTTTGCCTTTTCGTCGGCTTATCGTTCTCAATTTCAGAATGTTTAAAAAGCCCCACTCCCAAGAAAAGGGCTTTACCTGACCTTAGCTGATTTGTCCTGCTTTTAATGAAAGTTCTGAGGTCTTTTCTGTTCGCAAGTTCCACCTCCTCTTCTATGTGCCAATCTTCTTCAACAAACAAAAAGTCCAACTCTTGTTTCTTTCTTCCCCTTTTACCCTCAATGTAGGAGAAATCAACCCTTGTGCCTATCTTTCTACTTAACTCTTTCAGGTATTTCAGATACTTTAGAACATCGTCTATGTTGATCATATCTTTAGCTCGCTTTCATCAGAGATAGGTTCCGTCAAAAGCTTGGCTATATGGTCTATACGTTCCTTTGTTTGTTGTTCTAATTGTATTACTTCTGCATTCAATTTTTCTATCTTTTCCCTTATTTCTCTTAAATCCTTTGCCTTTATGCCATTCATCTCCTGCAAAAGTTCCGCCATCCTTTTATTAAAGTCCGATTTTACTTGTGTTAATTGCTTTACTATTTCGTTCTCCGTTCCCTTTATACTATTTACTTCCTGCAAAAGTTCAACAATCCTTTTATCAAAGTCTTGTCCTACATGAAACAAACTTTCCTTCACACCTTTTACTTCCTGCGAAAGCACGCTTACCTTTTTATCAAAATCCAACTTTACATAAAACAGCAGTGCCAAATTGGCTATTAAAAGTCCTATGAGCACCAGAATCCAAAAATCCCCCTGCGTGGGCATCTTTTAAACCTCCAGCTATTCTATCTTAACACACATGATCTACATTGATCATATCTTTAGCTCGCTTTCGTCAAGGATAGGCTCTGTCAAAAGCTTAGCTATATGGTCTATACGTTCCTTTGTTTGTTGTTCTAATTGTTCTATTCCTACATTCATTTTTTCCATCTTTTCCCTTATTTCTCTTATATCTCTTACTTTTATATTGTTCATTTCCTGCAAAAGCTCTGCCAGTTTGTTGTCGAAGTTATGCTGTATATGAATTAGGTTTTCCTTTATATCCTTTACTTGTATGCTCTCCACTTCTTGCGAAAGCTTGCTTACCTTTTTATCAAGATCTAATATTAAACGTCCTTTAATATCATTTACTTCCTGTAAAAGATCCATTAGTTTATTGCCAAAGTTCTGTTGTATATGAATTAGATTTTCCTTTACATCCTTTACCTGCTGCGCAAGTTCGCCCGCATTCTTATTCGCTTTAATATCATTTACTTCCTGCATAACTAAGTTTTCCTTTACACTCTTTACTTCTTGCAAAAGCTCGTTTATCTTTTTATCAAGATCCAGCCTTACATAAAACCGAAATACTAAGTTGGCTATTAAAAGCCCTACAAGTACAAGAACCCAAAAATCTCCCTGTGTTGGCATCTTTTAAACCTCCAGCTATTTTATTTTGCTTTTATTTTAACATATTTTTTTGATTTTGTCAAGGTTAAAAGAACATTGAACAAAAAACCTGAAAAATGGAATATGAAGTTTTTAAATTGAACTATAGCTTGGATGAGAATTTCAGAAAAGCCTGAAAAATCCTTCAAAGATAAGGAACTCCCTTTTTACTAAACTATCCTGAGCACATAAAGGGTTAGCACCAAACATGCAAAGAATATTACAGCGCCGTAAATTTTATAAAGCCATGTGTTTGTCCTATAATAACCCATATCCACCTGCTTTATGGTCCTATAAAAGTTTATGGCACCAAGTATGAGCGTGAATAGTCCTATAAATATTATGAAAACTCCCACACCGGCGAGGGCTTTGTGATCACCTTTTAGAGAGACATTGAAAACCTTCTCCAACTGTTCTAAGAAGAATTCAAACTTTTCTATAACAAAGCCAAAGACTATTAAAGCTATAGAAGTTCTTATCCATGCAAGGAATGTCCTTTCCGCAGCCATATAAATCCTTGGGTCAGTGGTTTCCTTTGGAGACACTTCTATACCTGGTCACCCAAACTATACAAAACTGCACATATTTTGTGCAGTCGTCCCCTGACCAGGAAGAGGGACTAACCCTACAAGCCACTCCTACCCAATCCCTTGAAATCAAAACACGCTTCAAGGGAGAGAAGTCTCTAAAACTCTCAAGGCAGGAGAAGGCAAGGGCTACGGAAAGAACTCGCCAGCTTTTTTGTAGGGACTTTGCCCCACCCCTCATCGGTTTCATCTCACGATTAGCCGCTTGTTGGGTAGCTGACTCACCCTTCCCGCTGTCCAGCAAAAACTTAAGCAAAAGCTTTAACTCCCTCTTCAGTCTTCTCAACTCGCTTTTTAGCTTATTTCTCTTGTATTCGTTTTTCTCCCCTTCTATCTCCTTCTTAAGCTTAGCAATCCTATCCTCAACCCTTGCCACTGAATAAGACAGGAACTCCTTATCTTCTAAAAGCTTTCGGTAATTCTTAGGCAAGCGTTCCTTAAACCCAAGCCCACGCCTACCAATTACATAAGCACCAGCTACATCCTTGTCTATTCTGTATATGGGTGCATACTTTAGCTTGCCAATAACTGAGGTGTATGCAGGATTGACCTTAATCAACTGAACTCCGTTTCTTTTACACACAATCTCAATCTTTTCCAGCAGTCCCTTGTATATCCACTTCTGCAGTTTCTGTCTTAACTTAGGCATTCCGTCTCCTCTTCTACCTTTTGGGATCTTCTCTAAATTCTCCACCACTATAGCCTTTCCTTCCCTCTTGGCAATCTCCACTACCTGATGTGCAACTTGCCAACTCAAATACTCCCTTTTATCTGCGTTCCCATCCAACAGCCCGTTTAAGCTTATCCTCTCATACTTTTCCAAGTTTCCATCCCTTGATGTGTAGGCCAAAGCCAAGTGAAAAGGATATGCGTTTATGTCTATGCCTATAACTCCGTTCTCCCTTGTAATGGTTATTTCTGGGAATTTCTCTTCTTTACTTATCTGTGCGTAGATTTTTCCGTTCTTTAGCTTAAGCCTTACCGTGTAAGCAAACCAGTTGCCCGTTCTCTCAGCTTGAGTTAAGTCCCACACGAGGTTTATCTACCTGTCCCTCTCTTTTTTAGCAGACCTAACCACCTTAGCCCATACATACTCGCCGTTTCCTAAGTTAATCCTCAGATGCCATTGTTTATCTAAATTCACAAGCCTAAGGTTTAGATTGCCCTCTTTTGATTTGTCTCCTCTTGAATACAGAAAGCCGTATCTTCTTTCCTCCCATTCTTGTCTTAGTTTCTCTCTTCTTTTACCTGTTAAGTGTTTCTTCTTTAGTTTTTCAAACAGTTCTCTTGAACCAAACACAAGCTTTTTAGGATTTTGCCCTCTTTGTAGGCAAGAGTCCAAAGTCTGCTGTGCCAGAAATATCGCATCATCCGAATACCGTGTGTTTATTCCATACTTGTGGGAAAGCATCTTTTTCAGTTCTTTTCTTTCCATTTTCTCCATCAGTCTTTTATAGGCAAACCTGACCATTGATGAGAACTTACGCATTAGGTTTAATACCTTTTCCTTATCTTCGTCTTTATCAAATGGCAATGAACACTCTACCGTTATGAAATTGCGATCATTCTTCTTTTTTACACTCAAGAGTTTTGTTGTCATGCTGAACCGCAATTATATATTTTTGAACGCAAATTAGCAACTGTTTCGCACCTCCTTCTATGTATCTTATATCAAAATAAAAAGTAAGAATGCCTACAATTATAAGAAAAGTGCCCACTATGGATAAAACTACAGCTACATTTTCCA